>NZ_JBHUXV010000051.1:0-64477 GCF_042669125.1 Streptomyces sp. NPDC057253
GGGCCGGGGGGCCGCGGCACCCCGGGACCGGGAGTCGAGGTCAGTGGGTGATGGTGACGTTGTCGCCGCCCTCGAGGAGGCTGGCCACGCTGAACGGCGTGTTGTCGTTGACGTCGGTGCACAGCCAGTACGTGGAGTCGTTGATGCTGTGGCTGCCGTCGTAGGCCTGGACGTAGCGCTTGGCACAGGTGAACCAGGTGCCGTCGGAGCGGCGCAGCCGGCCCGCGTAGTAGTCGTAGGTGCGGGACGTGGTGTTGAACGAGTAGGTCAGGTTGAGGTCGCCGCAGGAGCTGGTGGCGGACTTGTTGCGGACGGTGCCCTGGCTCTCGTACTCGCCGGTGGTCAGCGACGAGGCGGTGCAGGCCTGGGGGGCCGCGGAGGCGGCGGGGGCGAGCACCATGCCGGTCGCGGCGGAGACGAACACGAGTGCTCCTGCGACGACGGCCCGGCGGCTGCGGTCTCTGTTCGGCATGCGGGGTTCCCCTCTGGTGGTGGGTGGTGGTGCCGCCGGAAACAGTCGCAGCGCGGGCCGGTTCGGACCACGACCTTCGAACAGTCTCGAAAATCGCAGGCGGGACAGCGGAGTTCGTCGCTCCGGTGTGACGGGTGGGGCTGTCAGGGTCCATGAGCCGGACGGTGCCTGTGGTCCCGAGCGCCGGTGACTAAAAGTCGCTCGGGACCGCCGCGTCCGCGCGCCCGGCCGGGGACGGGCGGCGCAGCATCGCCGCACCCAGCGGGGTGAGGGTGTGCAGAACGGTGTTCTGGAGACGCCGGCTCGTGCTCAGGCCGGCGTCGCGCAGCACCGTGGTGTGGTGGGTGGCCGTGGCCGGGGACACGCCCAGGGAGCGGGCCAGTTCCGAGGTGGTCATGCCGTGGGCCACGGCCCGCAGCGCGGCGGCCCGGGTTCGGCCCAGCAGCGCCGAGAGAGCGGCGTCAGGTGCGGCGGGGGCGGGTGGCCGGACGTCCTGCACGGAGTACACCAGCACCGGTCTCAGCGTGCCGTCGGCCAGGGACACCGGTGCCTTCCAGCAGAAGTAGGAGGGGACGAGGCGCAGGCCCCGTCCGTCGAGGTGGAGGTCGCGGTCCTCGACGTAGTCGACGTGGAGCACGGGCGGGCACCAGCGCATGGCGGGCGAGAGGCCGTTGAGCAGGTCGCCGACGCCCCCGTTGAGCGTCGAACGGGCGAGCAGGCCGCGCTCCCCGGCGAGCGACTCGCAGATCCGGTCGAGGTGGGGTGCGACAACGGTGTCGTGGTAGGCGCGCAGGACTCGCACGAGTTCGTTCCGCCGGTCATGCTCCGCCAGCGCGGGCGCCCAGTCGGGGGCGCCGCTGCTCCGGGCCAGCAGCCTCATCTCGTACAGGACCCGCTCGGGCGGGGTGTCCCGGACAGCGGCCAGCCCCGCCTCCAGCCCGTCCGCGCCCTCGGCCGGGGTGAGGAAGTCGGGCCAGTAGCGGGCCCGGGGCAGCACCGGGATGAGCAGTCCGCGCACGGCGGCGCCCAGCCTGGTGCCGGTGAGCGTGGCCACGGTGCCGCGGTGCCAGTCCGCGTAGGCCCAGCGGCCCTGGGTGGTCTGGAGGCGGTGCAGACTGAACGCGGTCTCCCAGAGCGGGTCCGGTGTACTCGCCACCCTGATGCGGGTCAGATCATCGGGCGTGAAGTGGATGCGCAGCACGGAACGGTCCCCCAGGAGCGTCGGAAGTCGTGCTCGGCAGGGAGCAGCCTGGGGCCTCGGACGTCACACGGGCAACATACGGATTCGGCCGCTTCCCTCCGTCACCGCCGGCCCCGCGAAAGCGCTGCGGAAAAAGTCGCTGAACCCGTGCAACCCTCTCGTGGCCTCGCGGGTCGTACTTGGCATCAGGACTCGTGGAGGGGGATCTGGGGGGATCGCAGGGGTGCTGATGGGGAGGGGAAACCCGAGGGGGCCCGGTCGTCGACCGGGCCCCTTCGAAACGCCCGGCCCGCTTCAGAGGGTGTGGGCCACGAACCGTTCCGCGGTCTCGGCGAGCACCTCGCGCCCGTCCCGGGCCCACAGCGCGTCGTTGAACAGCTCGACCTCGATCGCGCCGGTGTAACCCGCCGCCTCGACGTACCGCTGCCACTGACGCATGTCGATCGCGCCGTCGCCGATCTGGCCGCGGCCGTTGAGGACACCCTCCGGGAGGGGGGTGGTCCAGTCCGCGAGCTGGAAGGTGTGGATACGGCCGCCGGCGCCGGCGCGGGCGATCTGCGCGGGCGCGTTGTCGTCCCACCAGATGTGGTACGTGTCCACCGTGACGCCGACCTGGTGGGCGGGGAAGCGCTCCGCGAGGTCGAGGGCCTGGGTGAGCGTGGAGACCACACAGCGGTCGGAGGCGTACATGGGGTGCAGCGGCTCGATGGCCAGCCTCACCCCGTGCTCCTCGGCGTAGGGGCCCAGGACCGCCAGGGCGTCCGCGATGCGCTCACGGGCGCCGTGCAGGTCCTTGGAGCCGGCCGGGAGGCCGCCGGAGACCAGGACCAGGGTGTCGGTGCCCAGCGTCGCCGCCTCGTCGACCGCGCGCCGGTTGTCGGCGAGGGCGGCGGCCCGCTCGTCCGGGTCGATCGCCGTGAAGAAACCGCCCCGGCACAGCGTGGTGACGGTCAGCCCCGCGTCGCGGACCAGCTTGGCCGTCTCCTCGACGCCGTACGACTGGACGGGCTCCCGCCACAGGCCGAGGTTGCCGATGCCCTGCTCGCCGCAGGCGGAGACCAGTTCCGGCAGCGACAGCTGCTTGACCGTCATCTGGTTGATGGAGAAGCGGGAGAGGTCGCCGGTCACTGGTTCACCCCGTACAGGCTCAGCAGGGTCTTCATGCGCTCCTCCGCCAGCTTCGGGTCCGGGAACAGGCCGAGGCCGTCGGCGAGTTCGTAGGCGCGTGCGAAGTGCGGCAGGGAGCGGGCCGACTGGAGGCCGCCGACCATCGTGAAGTGCGACTGGTGGCCGGCCAGCCAGGCGAGGAAGACCACGCCGGTTTTGTAGAAGCGGGTCGGCGCCTGGAAGAGGTGCCGGGACAACTCGACCGTGGGGTCGAGGAGTTCACGGAAGCCCTTGGCGTCCCCGGTGTCCAGCACCCGGACCGCCTCGGCGGCGAGCGGGCCCAGCGGGTCGAAGATGCCGAGCAGGGCGTGGCTGAAGCCCTTCTCGTCGCCCGCGATCAGCTCGGGGTAGTTGAAGTCGTCACCGGTGTAGCAGCGCACGCCCTGCGGGAGCCGGCGCCGGATGTCGATCTCGCGCTGCGCCTCCAGGAGCGAGACCTTGATGCCGTCGACCTTGTCGGGGTGCGCGGCGATGACCTCCAGGAAGGTGTCGGTCGCCGCGTCCAGGTCGGAGGAGCCCCAGTAGCCCTCCAGGGCCGGGTCGAACATCGGGCCCAGCCAGTGCAGGATCACCGGCTCGGCGGACTGGCGCAGGAGGTGGCCGTAGACCTCCAGGTAGTCCTCGGGGCCCTTGGCCGCCGCCGCGAGGGCCCGCGAGGCCATCAGGATGGCCTGGGCGCCGGACTCCTCGACGAGGGCGAGCTGCTCCTCGTAGGCGGCCCGGACCTCGGCGAGGGTGGCCGGTCCGGTGAGCTGGTCGGTGCCGACGCCGCAGGCGATGAGCCCGCCGACCGCCTTGGCCTCGGCGGCGCTGCGCCGGATCAGCTCGGCCGCGCCCGCCCAGTCCAGGCCCATCCCGCGCTGCGCGGTGTCCATCGCCTCGGCGACCCCGAGCCCGTGCGACCACAGGTGGCGGCGGAAGGCGAGGGTGGCGTCCCAGTCGACGGCGGCCGGGGAGTCCGGCGACACGTCCGCGAACGGGTCGGCGACGACATGGGCCGCCGAGAAGACCGTACGGGAGGTGAAGGGCGAGCCGGTGGTGACGGCGAGGGGTTCGGGGCGGGGTTCGTACGCCTTGAACCCTCCGTCTCCGGTGGGGAGTTGGATCGTCACAGCGAGATCTCCGGTACGTCGAGACGGCGGCCCTCCGCCGAGGACTTCAGGCCCAGTTCGGCGAGCTGGACACCGCGGGCGCCGGCGAGGAGGTCCCACTGGTAGGGGGCGTCGGCGTAGACGTGCTTGAGGAAGAGCTCCCACTGGGCCTTGAAGCCGTTGTCGAACTCGGCGTTGTCCGGGACCTCCTGCCACTGGTCGCGGAAGACCTCGGTGGCGGGGATGTCCGGGTTCCAGACCGGCTTGGGGGTGGCACTGCGGTGCTGGACGCGGCAGTTGCGCAGACCGGCGACGGCGGAGCCCTCGGTGCCGTCGACCTGGAACTCGACGAGCTCGTCGCGGTTGACGCGGACGGCCCAGGAGGAGTTGATCTGGGCGATGGCGCCGCCGTCCAGCTCGAAGATGCCGTAGGCGGCGTCGTCGGCGGTGGCGTCGTAGGGCTTGTCGTCCTCGTCCCAGCGCTGCGGGATGTGGGTGGCGGTGAGCGCCTGGACGGACTTCACGCGGCCGAAGAGCTCGTGGAGCACGTACTCCCAGTGCGGGAACATGTCGACAACGATGCCACCGCCGTCCTCGGCCCGGTAGTTCCAGCTCGGGCGCTGGGCCTGCTGCCAGTCACCCTCGAAGACCCAGTAGCCGAACTCGCCGCGGATGGAGAGGATCCGGCCGAAGAAGCCGCCGTCGATGAGGCGCTTCAGCTTGAGCAGGCCGGGCAGGAAGAGCTTGTCCTGGACGACGCCGTGCTTGATGCCGGCCGCGTTCGCGAGACGGGCCAGCTCCAGGGCGCCGTCCAGGCCGGTGGCGGTGGGCTTCTCGGTGTAGATGTGCTTGCCGGCCGCGATCGCCTTCTTGATCGACTCCTCGCGCGCGGAGGTGACCTGGGCGTCGAAGTAGATGTCGACGGTCGGGTCGGCGAGGACCGCGTCCACGTCGGTGGAGATGTTGTCCAGGCGCAGGCCGTGCTGCTCGGCGAGGGCCTTGAGGGCGTGCTCGCGGCGGCCGACGAGGATCGGCTCGGGCCACAGCACCGTGCCGTCACCGAGGTCGAGGCCACCCTGCTCCCGGATCGCGAGGATGGAGCGGACCAGGTGCTGGCGGTAGCCCATGCGCCCCGTCACACCGTTCATGGCGATACGCACCGTCTTGCGTGTCACGTCATTCCCTTCGTAGGAGTCGTACGCGGTTTGTCCGCGCCGCGCACGCTCCACCGATGAGCGTTACAGCAAGCGCTTTCTATCCAAGAAGAAGCTAGCCTCTCACCAGCGGTCTGGACAAGAGCGCAGCGGGGGTGAGTTGTTCGAGGGGGCGAACAACTCGGGGTCGGGGGCTTAAGGTCGGCTCGGAACCGGGCCCTGGGGGTCCGCGTGTACGACGGAGTACGACTGAGATGCGCCGAGGCGACCCTTGAGGCACGCCGAGGCGCGCGACCGGAGGACGACGAGATGACGGTGACCCTGGCGGACGTGGCGGCCCGCGCCCAGGTCTCCCCCGCGACGGTGTCGCGCGTACTGAACGGGAACTACCCCGTGGCCGCGTCCACGCGCGAGCGGGTGCTGCGGGCCGTGGACGAGCTGGACTACGTGCTGAACGGTCCGGCGAGCGCGCTCGCCGCCGCCACCTCGGACCTCGTCGGGATCCTCGTGAACGACATCGCCGACCCCTTCTTCGGGATCATGGCCGGGGCGATCCAGTCCGAGATCGGGGGCCCGGGCGGGCGCGCGGGCGGGGAGCGGCTGGGTGTGGTCTGCAACACAGGTGGTTCTCCGGAGCGCGAGCTGACGTATCTGACCCTGCTCCAGCGGCAGCGGGCGGCGGCCGTCGTCCTCACCGGTGGCGCGGTCGAGGACGCGCCGCACCAGGCCGCGATGGCGGCGAAGCTGCGGAAGCTGGCGGACGCGGGGACGCGGATCGTGCTGTGCGGGCGGCCGCCGTCGCCGGAGACCGGGGCGATCGCGCTGACCTTCGACAACCGGGGCGGGGGCAAGGAGCTGACCGAGCACCTCATCGGGCTCGGGCACCGGCGGCTCGGGTACATCGCGGGACCCGAGGAGCGGACGACGACCCGGCACCGCCTGGAGGGGCACCGGGCGGCCCTCGCGGCGCACGGGATCGAGGAGGACCCCCGCTGGACGGTCCACGGCCGCTACGACCGGCGGTCCGGGTACGAGGCCACGCTGGAGCTGCTGCGGCGGGACCCGTCACTGACGGCCGTGGTGGCGGCGAACGACTCCGTCGCACTGGGGGCGTGCGCGGCGCTGCGCGACTCCGGGCTGCGGATTCCGGACGACGTCTCGGTCGCCGGGTTCGACGACCTGCCGTTCAGCATCGACGCGGTGCCCGCCCTGACGACGGTGCGGTTGCCGTTGGCGGAGGCGGGGGCCCGGGCGGGGCGGATCGCGATGGGGCGGGAGGAGCCGCCGCCCGGGGGGATCGCGACGGTTCGGGGGGAGCTGATGGTGCGGGGGTCGTCCGGGGTGCCTCGGGGGTGACGGGTGTGTGCGGGGGGGCGCTCGGGCGGGGGACGTGTTGCGGGTGGTGAGCGCGCGTGCGGGTCGGGCGGGGGACGGGTTGCAAGTCGTGAGCGCGCGGGCGGGCCAGGACTGGTGGTGAGCCCGGGTGCGGGCCGGGCGTGAGACGTGGCGGGTGAGCGCGGGTGCGGGCCGGGCATGAGACGTGCAGGTGAGCCCAGGTGCGGGCCGGGCGTGAGACGTGCGGGTGAGCGCGGGTGCGGGCCGGGCGTGAGACGTGCGGGTGAGCGCGGGTGCGGGCCGCGCGGGCGCCGACTTCGGCCGAGCGTGAGGTGACTTCGGTTGGGCGTGAGTGGACTTCGGTTGGGCTGAGCCGGCTTCGGTACGGCTGAGCTGACCCGGGTCAGCGGGAGTTGGCTTTCGTCAGCGCCTCCTGAAGCGCAACAGTGCTGCCTGCAAAGGGAGTTCGTGGCAGGTGGCGAAGTCGAAGCCTGCCTCGTTCAGCAGTTGGCGGTAGTGGTCCGCCGTGCGCTCGCGGCCGCCCACGTTGCACAGCATGTGCAGGTCCCAGGCGACGGCGAGGGAGAGACGGGCGTCCGTCGGCAACAGGCGTTCGATCAGCAGGAGTTCGCTGCCGGGGGCCATGGCCTGCGCGCAGCGGCGCAGGATCGTCAGGCAGCGCTCGTCGTCCCAGTCGTGCAGGACCCGGGACAGCACGTACAGGTCGCCGCCTTCGGGGACCCCGGACGTGAAGTCCCCCGCCACGAACCGGCAGCGGCCGGCCAGGCCGGCCTCCGCGAAGGCCTTCTCCGCGGCCTCGACGGCGTGCGGCCGCTCCAGCAGGACACCGCTGAGGTGCGGGGCCGCGCGCAGCAGCCGCCCGAGGAGCTCGCCGTTGCCGCCGGCGACGTCCACCACGACCCGGTGGGCGGAGAGGTCCACCAGTCCGGCCACGGGGGCGAACATGGGCGCACTGGCCGCCATGGCCCGGTCGAAGAGGTCGGCGAGTTCGGGGTGGCGCGCGAAGTGGGGGAAGTGGTGCTCGCCGAAGACCCGCGCGAACGCCTCCTCCCCCGTCCGCACGGAGTGCGCGAGAGCGCCGAAGGAGCGGTAGAACGGGCCGCCGTAGAGCAGGGCCAGCGGCTGGAAGGACTCGGCGGTGCCGGTGCGCAGCGGCTCGCCCAGCTCCGTGAGGTGGTACGACCCCTCGGGGTCCACCGCCACCAGACCGAGCCCCGCGAGGTGGCGCAGCAGCCGGCCGAGGCTGTCGGCGTGGCTGCCGGTCAGTTCGGCGAGGAGGGCGAGGCCGGCGCCGGGGTGGGCGTCCAGGTGGTCGGCGAGCCGGAGTTCGGCGGCCACGGCGATCGCCTGGGTGGTCCAGGCACCCGTCATCAGGTGCAGCAGCCGGTCCCGGGGACGGTCCCCGGCAGCGGGCGCGTACCCGTCGGCGCCGGGTGACCGCCCCTGCGCCGAGCGGCGCAGGTGGCCGGCGAGGAGCTCCGGGTGCCGGCCGGGGACGTAGAGCTCGATGCGGCGCTCGCCCGCGCGGAAGTAGAGCACGGTGGAGTTCTCGTGCGGGTTGTGACCGCCGCTGTCGGCGAGGGCGCCGGCCCGGTCGAGCAGCAGGGCGGTCAGGCCGTGCAGGACCACCGGCGTGGGCTCCACGACCTCGAACGCGATGTGGGCCTCGTCGTCGGTCGCGCGTTCGGCCGCCGCCAGGGTCGCGAGGTCCGAGCCGTGCGGCACCTCCAGCTCCAGCGCGAAGATCTCGATCTCGCCACGCCCGTCCGGGGTGTCGGGCACCGACGCCCTGAGGATGCCGACCGGCAGGGTGCCGGCGGGCCGGCCGTGCCGCCGGGCGAGCCGGCCGCGGACGACCACGCTCGGGGTGGGCTCGCCGGCGCGCAGGCCCCGTTCGGCGAGTTCCTCGCGCAGGCCGGCGAGCGTCCGGGGAAAGACCAGCAGGGCGGTGTGGGCCAGCCGCAACGACCCGCCGAGCGCCTGCCGCTCCTCGGCGGTCAGGTCCGGCAGCAGGAGGTCGAGGGCGCCGGCCGTGTCGTTGCTGCGGACGAACTCGGCCGCCTGCTCGATGCGGTCGAGGTCCGCCGGGGGGAGCGAGCGCTCCGGTGCCGACAGGTCATGCATGGGTGGGGATCCGTCCTCTTGGGTGGGGAGGGTTGTGGGACATGGAAAGGAGGCATGGGCGTGCGGCAGCCGGTTGGTCTACGGCGTCGGCATACGGCGTACGGCCTCTGCGCGACCCCCGGTGAACACGGCCCCGGCGAGCGGAAACCCGGAACGGCAGTCGCCCGGGCTCCTAGATCCCGACGTAGTTCTCGGCGAAGGAGTGCTGCTGGGGCAGGGACGTGCGCAGGTTCTCCAGGCGGGAGTCGCGCAGGGCGCGGAGGAAACGGGACTCCTCGTCGTCCCCGGCGGGGGCGTGCAGGAGGCCGATCATCCAGTGGGAGAACTCCTGGGCCCGCCACATCCTCGGCAGGCAGGTGGCCGAGTAGCGGGCCAGCGGCTCCTCGTCCCCCTGGTGGAGCGCGGCGGCGAAGGCACGCGCCAGGGTGTCGGCCGCCAGTACGGCGAGATTGGCGCCCTTGGCCGCGGACGGACTGATCAGGCCCGCCGCGTCCCCGGCGAGGAACAGGCGCCCGTACTGCATCGGGTCCAGCACGTCGGACTCCAGGTCGACCACGGCACGCTCCAGGACGGGGCCCCGGCGCAGCGGGCCGAACCGTTCCGCCCGCATGCGCAGGTCGAGTTCCGCCCAGACGGCCGCCTCGCTCCAGGAGCCGGGGTCCGTGTCCGGCTCGCACTGGAGGTAGTACCGGGTGACGGAGGGGGTGCGGGCCATGTGGCCGGCGAAACCCCGGTCGTGGACGGCGTAGGTGACCGCGGGCAGGGCGGGTGGGGTCTCGACCAGCAGGGCGAGCCAGGACACCCCGTGCCGCCGCCGGTGCGTGCGGACCGCGCCGGCCGGAAGCCTGCGGCGGCACACCCCGTGGCGGCCGTCGCATCCGGCGACATACCGGCCCGTCAGACGGTACGGCGTTCCGTCCTCCCGGTGCGCGAGGAGCCAGGGCCGGTCGCCGTCCAGGCCGCCCACCTCGCTCACCGGCGTGCCGAACCTCAGGTCGCCGCCGCGGCGCAGGAACTCGGCGACCAGGTCGGCCACCAGGTCCTGCTGGGGGTAGACGGTGTGGGCCTCTTCCCGGCCGAGACCGCCGTAGCGGAGGGCGAACTCGCCCCGCTCGGTACGGAAGACGCAAGTGTCGTGGCGCTTGCCGCGGGCGAGCAGGCCGGTGCCGAGGCCGTTGTCGACGAGGACACGGACCGCGGCCGCCGCGAGGAACCCCGCCCGGGCCCGCCGCTCGACGTGCGCACGGCTGCGCCGCTCCACGATCAGGCAGTCGACACCGGCTGCCAGCAGCAGGTTCCCGAGCACCAGCCCGGCGGGTCCGGCACCGACGATCAGCACTGTCGCCCCACCCATGGAGGACCGTTTTTCCACCTTGCTCCCCGCCTCTTCGAAGATCCGGGAGGATTCAAGCAAGATGTGGAGAACGGGTGGATACGAGGCATTGGCCCAAATGGGTGGGCACGGCGCGTGGTTGACGCGGCCGACCGCCCCCGACCTGGGACGGCTCCGACACCGACCGCACGCCAGATGGACGCCGTTTCACTCGTTCGAGGAATACGGGCGCGCGCGTATCGAAGATGCTCCGACCACCTGTTCCACCGGCGCACGACGGCTCGCCCACGGGTTGCGGTCCGCCGCGGGGGCGTCGGACGGCACGGGGAGCAGGTCGTTGTCAGTGGGTGGCCCTATCGTCCCGGCATGGTCTTTCACCTGCCCGCCGGGCTGACTTCGGGACGATTCGAGCGGCGAGGATCCGCGGAGGTCTGGTTCTCCGACGAACTGCCCGATCAACTGGAGGAGTTGTGGGCCGATGTGCTCCGGCAGGCTCCGGCCACCGGGTTGCAGCCCCACCTGTGCTGGCCGGGGGATCACGGCACGCCCGAGACGCCGGCCGCCGCCGACGCCGTACGCCTTGAAGAGGTTCTCGCGGCCGATTTCGCCGCGTACCGGGAGAAGCGGCTGCCGTGGTGGACCGCCCCGGCCTCCCCGCCCTCGCCGGACGACACTCTGGACGACGCTCTGGACGACGTCGAGCCCTGGCCGCACGATCCGGGGCCTCCGTTCGAGAGCTGGCCGGGGCTCGCGCCCGCGGGGCCGGGCATCGGCACCGGGCCGGACCCCGCGGAGACGGCCGCCCGCGTCGCCGTCGAGCTGTGCCACGGGAGGTACGCCCCCGGCCTCGGGCTCGCACTGGTCCCCGCCCGCCGCTCCGCCGACGTCCCGGCGCTGGTCGGGTGGGACCACGGGGCGCCCGTTCCGCTGCTGACCGCCCTGCTGCGGAGCTGGGAGGAGCGGTTCGGGGCTCGGGTCGTCGCCGCGTACGGCGGGGAGGTGCAGGTGTCCGTCGCGTGGCCGCCGCTCGACGTGGGGGACGCGGAGCGGCTGGCGCTGGAGCACGTGCTCTCCACGGCGGACAACATCGTGGACGATCCGCCGACCCCGTTCCCGGAGTACGCGCGCGGGCTCGTGGGGCGCACGGAGTGGCGGTTCTGGTGGGACTGAGAGGGGGCCGGAGGGGGGCGGACGGGGCGCCGGCGGGGCCGGAACCGGGGCGCCGCGTTCCGGGGGACAGGGTTCGCACCCGGCCGTAGGCTCGCCCCCGTCGAGGGGTCTCCGCGGCCGCGCACCCGCTCCGACGAGCCCGTACCGATGATTTTTCCGCCCCACCTCGGTCTGCACTGCCGTCATCACCCGAGCGGGACACGACAAGGAACTGGAGTGAGTCCCATGCGCATCGTGGTCAGTGAGTTCATCAGTCTGGACGGGGTCGTGCAGGCGCCCGGCGGCCCTCAGGAGGACACCGACGGCGGGTTCGCGCACGGGGGCTGGTCGCACCCGTACTTCGACGAGGAGGTGCTCGGTCCCGCGTTCGGCGAGGGGATGGAGCGGGCCGAGGCGCTGCTGTACGGGCGGCGGACGTACCTGACGATGGCGGGGGCGTGGCCCGAGCGGGCCGGGGACCCGTTCGCCGACCGGCTGAACTCCCTCAAGAAGTACGTCGTGACGGACACCCTCGGCGACGACGAGCTGACCTGGAACAACACCGAGCGCATCCCGGGTTCCGAGGCCGTCGAGCGGATCCGCGCGCTGCGGGAGACCGAGGGGGGCGACCTGGCGATGATGGGCAGCCCCACGCTGGTGCGCACCCTCATCAGCGAGGGGCTCGTCGACGAGCTCCAGCTCATCGTGATGCCGGTGCTGCTCGGCGGCGGCAAGTCCATCTTCCCGCAGGACGGGGCGAAGCGGCCGTTCGAGCTGGTGTCGACCGTCAGCGGGAAGACCGGCGTGCAGGTGTGCGTGTACCGGCCCGCCGACGAGGGGTAGCCGCGGGGGCGCGGGCGTCCTAGGCTCAGTCCGGCAGCATCTCTGACTGAGTCAAACATCCGGGGGTCGACCGACCATGACCGTCCAGGACATCCGCGCCTTCAACCGCTTCTACACCAACGTCATCGGCGCCCTCGACTACAGCCGCCAGCTGTACGCCCCCTACACCCTCACCGAGTCCCGCGTGCTGTACGAGCTCGCGCACTCGCCGCGTACCGACGCGGCCGACCTGCGGGGTGAACTCTCGCTGGACGCGGGGTACTTGAGCCGGATCCTGAACAAGTTCGAGCGGGACGGGCTGATCGAGCGGACGGCTTCCCGACAGGACCCGCGCCGGGTGCGGGTGACGCTCACCTCCAAGGGCCGGGAGACCGCCGCGCTGCTCGCCGAACGGGCCGACGAATCCGTGGGCGCGCTGCTCGCGACGGTGCCGGCCGCGGAACGGCCCCGGCTCTCCGAGGCGATGCACACCGTCCGCACCCTGCTGTCCGACGGCCGTCCTCCCCCACTCTCGGCTTCGCTCGAGCGGGGGGACCCCCATCGCCGGGAGGACGTCCTGCTGCGCGAGCCCGGCCCGGGTGACCTCGGCTGGATCGTGGCCCGCAACGCGGCTCTGTACGCCGCCGAGTACGGGTTCAACGCCGCGTACGAGGGGCTGGTCGCCCGGATCGTCGCCGACTTCGCGGAGGATCACGATCCGCATCTGGAGCGGGTCTGGATCGCCGAGCTGGACGGGCGGGCGGTGGGGTGCGTGATGTGCGTACGGGACGAGGCCCCTGCGACCGCGCGGCTGCGGCTGCTCCTCGTCGAGCCGGACGCGCGCGGGCTGGGCATCGGGGACCGGCTGGTGTCGGCCGTCGTCGACTTCGCGCGCGGGGTCGGCTACCGGGACCTGGTCCTGTGGACCAACGACGTCCTCACCGCCGCCCGACGCCTCTACCAGCGCCACGGCTTCGTCCTGACCGCCGAAAAACCCCACCGCTCCTTCGGCAAGGACCTGAACGGCCAGGACTGGCACCTGAACCTGACGGAGGGGCGGGGTGGGGGTGAGTGAGGGGGCGTCGCCGCTGACCGGGGCGGGTGAGTGAGGGGGGCGGGTTGGTGTCGGCTCAGGGCGTCAGAGGGTGGGCCGAGTTGGTTCCGGCTCAGCGAGTCAGCGGGCGGGCCGAGTCTGTGGCAGCTCAGCAAGTCGCAGAGGCGAGCTGGAGCCGCGAGAGCGCGACTAGCCAGGGGGCGTCGCCGACCGGCGCGGGCGCGGATGAGTGATCGAGGTGGGCCGGTCGGCATGGGCGCGTGAGCGAGTCGGGTCGACGCCGGCTCCGGCTCCGGCTCAGCGAGTGAGGGGCGGCGCCGATGGGCGGGGGCGCGTGAGCTACGTGGGCCTGATCGTCGTAGGCGACCGGAGGGGGCTGCACGGCATCGGCCGTCGTAGGCAACTCCGCGCGTGAGCCACCCTGGTCCGACCGCCGCAAGCAACCTCGCGCGTGAGCTACCCGGGCCCCGCCCCCGCAAGGCCCGTGAGCAACGCATGACTGCCCCGTGGATCACCGGGTACATGAGCTGCGCGGGCCCGTCGGGGGTGCGTGGTCGGGGTGGACCTCGGGGTCTTCAGGGGGTGAGAGTGGGGGCATGAAACTGGCGTTCTCCACTCTCGGTGTTCCCGGAATTCCCCTCGCCGACGTGCTGCGGCTTGCGACCGCGTACGGCTATCACGGCGTCGAACTGCGCGCGCATCCGGAGGAGCCGGTGCACCCCGGTATCGGGCTCGCCGAGCGGGCCGACGCGGTGGCCGAGTTCAAGGCGGCCGGCGTCGAGGTGCTGGGGCTCGCCGGGTACGCGCGAGTGGCGGCGCCCGGGGACGACGAGCCCGTGGTCGAGGAGATCCACCGCCTCCTCGACCTCGCCCGCGACCTCGGCGCCGGATTCGTACGGGTCTTCCCCGGCGCCGCCTCCGACCAGCCCCGCGAGGAGGCCGACGCCACGGCCGCCCGGCGCCTGGGCACGGCCGCGGAGTACGCCGGCGACCTCGACGTACGGATCCTCCTCGAAACCCACGACTCGCACCGCACCGGCGCGGACGCGATCCGTGTCCTCGGCCCGGTCGGCCACCGCCAGGTCGGCTCGCTCTGGGACGTCATGCACACCTGGCTCGGCGGCGAACAGCCCTCCGAGACCTACGCGGCACTCGCCCCGCACCTCGGATACGTCCAGGTCAAGGACATCGCCTCGGCCGAGGACACCACCCCGGTCGGGCTCGGCGCCGGCGTCCTGCCGCTCGCGGAGTGCGTGGAGGTCCTCTCCCGGCACGGCTGGGACGGCTGGTTGTGCTGGGAGTACGAGAAGCGGTGGTACGAGCAGGCGGCCCCGCTGGAGGACCTCCTGGGCCCGGGCCGCGAACACCTGGCCCGCCTCCTCAACGACGCGGCGTAGCCGGACCGAAGCGGGACCTGGGCCGGCGCCACATCCGCCCCCGCGCACCGGAGTCGTCCGTCACGACCGGTGCGTCGGGCAGCGCGGACAGGGCGCCGGCTTTCGCGTTGACGGGCGGCCGGTAATTCGGTGGCTGAAGGCTCGGGCTCCCGATAGCGTCCCCGGGTGCATCAGCCAGCCCCTCCCCCGGTCCCCCTGTCATGAGTCTCAGCCGTACGTTCCTCGATGTACGGCCCCTGCGCACCTCACCGGTCTTCCGGCGGCTGCTGTTCGGGCGCACGGTGTCCACGCTCGGGACCTTCATGACCATGGTCACCGTCATGTACCAGGTCTGGGACATGACCCACAGCACGGTCTGGAGCGGCGCGGTCGGTGTCGCGCAGGCCGTGCCGATGGTCGGGGTGAGTCTGTTCGCGGGGTCCTGGGTCGACCGGGCCGACCGGCGCCGGGTGTACCTCACCGGCACCGTCGGCTCCGCGGTCTGCTCCCTGCTGCTGGCCGTGCAGGGCTTCGCCGGGCACGCGCCGGTGGCCGTCGTCCTGCTGCTGGTCGCCGTACAGACGTCGTTCGCCGCGCTCGGCGCGCCCGCCGCGGGCGTGTTCGTGCCGCGGCTGCTGCCGAAGGAGCAGGTGGCCGCCGGTCTCGCCCTCCAGGGGGTCACCGGCCAGGCGATGATGCTGGTCGGCCCGGCCGTCGCCGGGGTGGTGCTCGGCTGGTGGGGCATCGGCGTCTGCTATCTGCTGGACACCCTGAGCTTCGCCATGTCCTTCTACGGCGCCTACGGACTGCCCGCCCTGCCGCCCGAGGGCGAGAAGTCCCGGCCGGGGGTGCACGGCATCCTGGACGGACTGCGCTTCCTGACCGGCCACCGGGTGGTGCGCGGCGCGCTCCTGACCGATCTGGCGGCCACCGTCCTGTCCATGCCGGCGAGCCTGTTCCCGCTGGTCAACGACGAACGCTTCGGCGGCGACCCCCGCACACTCGGCCTGTTCCTGTCCGCGCTCGCGGTGGGCGGGGTCGCCGCGACGGTCTTCTCCGGCCCGGTCACCCGCCTCGCCCGCCCCGGCCCGGTGATGCTGTGCGCGTCGGCGACCTGGGGCGCGGCCCTGGCCGTGTTCGGACTGACGACCAGTGCCTGGGCGGGCCTCGCCCTGCTGGCCCTGGCGGGCGCGGCGGACGCCCTCGCGGTCCTCTCCCGGACCACCCTCGTCCAGACCCGCACCCCCGACGCCCTGCTCGGCCGGGTCACGGCGGCCGAGACGATGGTCGGCCAGGCGGGCCCGCACCTCGGCAACCTGCGCGCCGGCCTGGTGGCGGGCTGGAGCTCGGGGGCGACCGCGCTGATCACGGGCGGGCTGCTGTGTGTGGCGGCGGTGGGGTTCGTGGGCGCGAGCACACCGCAGTTGCGGGCGGTCCCGGCTACCGACGAGGCGTTGCCGGCTACCGACGAGGCGTGATCGGCGCCTCGGGGTCCAGGCACCACTCCAGGACGGCGGGCCATTCTCCGTAGCCGGCGTCCAGGTCGAGGTGGCCGGCGCCGGGGAGGATGTCGGCGGGGATGCCGAGGGGGTCGGCGAAGGTCTCCCGCGCGCCTTCCGGGCAGTACGGGTCGTCGTCGCCGGCGACCAGGCGGGTGGGCCCGGGGAGCGTGAAGTCCAGGGCGGGCGCGGTGAACGCGGTGACCTCGGGCAGACCGGCGAGCACCGAGCCGGAGGGCGGGGAGACGAGCAGCACCCGGTCGACGCCGTCGGGACCGGGGAGGCCGCGGGCGACGGCGTGCAGCCACAGCAGGGCGGAGGCGCTGTGGGCGACGACCACACGCTCACCCGCGGGCAGTTCGGCGAGGTGCCGGGTGAGTTCGGTGAGCCAGGTGTCGAGGTCGGGGTCGTCGGGGTCGGAAAGCTGGGGGTAGTCGACGTGGTGTCCGAGGCCGGTGAGACGGTCGGCGAGCCGGTGCTGCCAGTGCTGTGGGGGCCGGTGGTTCTGCCAGCCGTGCAGGATGAGGTAGGCGGTCATGGGGCCGATGGTTTCCGACCCCGTGCCGTCAGGTCCAGTTAATCTTTCACGGTGGATCAGGTAAGCGAGTCCTTCACCATCGACCTGCGGCGGCTGACCGTCCTGCGGGAGCTCCAGCGCCGGGGCACGCTGGCGCGGACGGCTCGGGCGCTGCACCTCACCCCGTCCGCGGTCTCGCAGCAGATCGCGGCGCTGGCCCGGGAGGCGGGCGTACCGCTGACGGAGAAGGACGGCCGGGGGGTACGGCTGACCGGTCAGGCGCGGGTGCTGCTGGCTCACGCCGAGGTGATCGCGGCCCAACTGGAGCGGGCGCGGGCGGACTTGGCGGGGTACGGGGAGGGCGGGCGGGGGTCGGTGACGATCGGCTGTCTGTCGAGCGGGATCCTCGGGCTGCTGCCGGGCGTGCTGGGGGCGTTGGCGGAGCGGCTGCCGCGGGTCCGGGTCGACGTGGTCGAGTCCGAACCGCCGGATCTGTTCACGGCGTTGGACGCCGGCCAGGTGGACGTGGCGGTGGCGGTCCACTTCGCGGCGGCGCCCGCGCACACGGACGGCCGCTACCGCCGCACCGAGCTCTTCACCGACGTGATGGACATCGCCGTCCCGGCGGGCCATCGCCTCGCGGGGCGCGGCCGGGTCGCCCTGCGCGAACTGGCCTCCGAGGCCTGGATCGTGGGGGACACGCGCAGTTGTGTCGGGGCGGTGGCGCGGTCGGTGTGCGCGGCGGCCGGCTTCACACCGGACATCCGGCACGCGGTGAACGACTGGGGCGCGCTGGCGGCGCTGGTGGAAGCGGGACAGGGAGTGGCACTGGTCCCACGCCTGGTCCGCCCGGCGTACGCCCACCGGGACCTGACCCTGCTGACGACTCGGGACCCGGCGCCGCCGTCCCGCCATGTCTTCGCGGCGGTACGGACGGGGGCGGAGGGCGATCCGGTACTGGCCACGATCCTGGACCAACTACGGCTCTCGGGGAGGGAGTTGGCTGGCCTCAGCGACCGGGCGGTGTGATCGTCCAGTGGTTGCTGCGCAGGAGACGACCCGCGAAGAGCATGTCGACCTCGCTTGAAGAGGCCGCGTCCCTGGAACTCCGGCAGCACCATCCAGCCGATCTCGGAGAGTGCTCCGTCCCCGGGATCCACGACTGGTCGGCGGCCGCCTCCTCCCGCGGCAACGGCCCGCCCAGCCCGGCCATCATCACCGGATCGCACCGCATCCGGACAGGGGCGTCCACGTCGTCGACGGTGACGTCACGCAAGAGCACGGGGTCCTCCCATCGCGGTGTCAACTTCCGAGGCGCCCGCGCAAGTCCGCGAACGCCTCGTGGAAAGCGGGGAAAGTCTTCCGTACGCATCCGGGGTCGTCGAAGGAGATGCCCGGCACCCGCAGGCCAGTGACCGCGAAGGACATGACCATGCGGTGGTCGCCGTAGGTGCTGATCTCCGTCGTGGGCGAGGGGGCCGTGCCCGGGTGGATCTCGATCCGGTCCGGGCCCGTGGACACCCGCACGCCGAGCCGCCGCAGGTTCTCCGCACAGGCCTCCAGACGGTCGCACTCCTTGACCCTGGTGTTCGCGACGTCCTCGATGCGGACGGGCCCGGAGGCGAAGGGGGCGATCGCCGCGAGGGTCGGCATGGTGTCCGAGATGTCCCGCATGTTGACGGTCAGGCCGCGCAGTTCGCCGGTCCCCCGGACCGTGGTGGCGTCCGCGCCGACGGTCACCTCCGCGCCCATCCGCCGCAGTACGTCCACGAAGGCGAGGTCGCCCTGGAGCGCGTCCGCGCCGAGCCCGGGCACCGTCACCGCGGCGCCCGGGGTGATCGCCGCCGCCGCGAAGAAGTAGCTCGCCGTGGACGCGTCCGGCTCGATCGCGTAGGTCGTGGCACGGTAGCCGCCCGGGGGGACGACGTAGGTGTCGCCCTCGCGGGTCACCTCCACCCCGAACGCCCGCATCATCGCGATCGTGATCTCGACGTACGGCACCGAGACCAGGTCCGTGACGCGGATCCGCAGGCCCCGCCGGGTGAGGGGGCCCAGCAGCAGGAGCGCGGTGAGGTACTGGGAGGACTGGCCGGCGTCCAGCGTCACCTCGCCGCCGTCGACTCCCGCCGCCCGCACGGTCAGGGGGTGGTGGCCCTCCGCCTCCTCGTGCCGCAGGTCCACGCCCAGGTCGCGCAGGGCCCTGCTCAGGGGGGCGAGGGGGCGGCGGCGCATCTGCGGGGACGCGTCGAAGCGGTACGTGCCGTGGCCGGCCGCGGCGAGGGTGGGCAGGAAACGGGCCGTCGTCGCGCCGTCCCGGCAGTACACGTCCGCCTCGGGGAGCGCCGGTCCCTGCGGGCGGCCGTCCACCTGCCAGGCGTCGGGGGTACGGCCGACCCGGTAGCCGAGCCGCGCCAGGCCCTCGGCGAAGCCCTCGGTGTCGTCCGAGCGGAGTGGGCGGACCAGGGTGGTCACCCCGTCGGCCGCGGCGGCCAGGAAGAGGGCGCGGGCGGTGATGGACTTCGAGCCGGGGAGGGAGAGGGACAGGGACCGCGGGGCGGACGTATCGACGGGCATACCCCTCATGATCGCCCCGCCCCCCACCCCAACGCCGACCCGTCCACGAACTGGACCCACCCCGCCCCCTCCCCCGGACCGTCAGCCCGGCTCGTCGGCTCATGCGTCGCACCCGCCCCGGCCCCACCAACTTCCGGCAATCGGGGTCCAGCCGGGAACCCCGGCCCGCCCCCGTCCGTCCAACCCGCAAGCTGCCGGAGAGTCACCGCTGTGCGGCGTCGGCCTCGCTGCTGGCTGCGAACGCTGACCAACCCTCTCCTCCGTACTGCGGCCGGCAGCACACGCCGCCATCGGCGCGCCCCCCTCCACAGCGCCGATGGCGGCGCCCTTGCCGGGCGAAAGCCCTGAACCGCGTTACTGTGCGCTCCCTTGACTGGCAGAAACTTCCCGGATATTGGTGACTTCTCGGAAGTTTCCTTCAGTGGATCACCTCCGGAAGGAGCGCACGTGCCCTCCAGACGTACCGTCCTCGCCACCACGGCGGGGGTCACCTCGGCTCTCGCCATCGGCGGGGCCGCCCACGCGGACGCAAAGAAGGACGACAGCAAGCTCCGCTCCCTCATCTCCCGCATGACCCTGGAGGAGAAGGTCGGCCAGCTCTTCGTGATGCGGGTCTACGGCCACTCCGCCACCGCCCCCGACCAGGCCGACATCGACGCCAACCTCCAGGAGATCGGCGTCCGCACGGCCGCCGAGATGATCGCGAAGTACCGGGTGGGCGGGATCATCTACTTCACCTGGGCGCACAACACCCGTGATCCGCACCAGATCGCCGACCTCTCCAACGGCATCCAGCGAGCTTCACTGGAGCAGCCGCGCGGACTGCCCGTCCTGGTCTCCACCGACCAGGAGCACGGGATCGTCTGCCGGGTCGGCGAGCCCGCCACCCTGTTTCCGGGCGCGATGGCCATGGGCGCGGGCGGTCCCCGGGGGGACGCCCGCGCCCTCGGCCGGATCGCCGGGCAGGAGCTCAGGGCGATCGGCATCCGGCAGAACTACTCCCCCGTCGCCGACGTCAACGTCAACCCGGCCAACCCCGTCATCGGCGTCCGCTCCTTCGGCGCCGACCCGCAGAAGGCCGCCGCTCTCGTCGCCGCCGAGGTCACCGGGTACCAGGGCGCCGGGGTCGCCGCGACCGCCAAGCACTTCCCGGGACACGGCGACACCGCCGTCGACAGCCACTACGGCTTCCCGGTCATCACCCACAGCCGCGAACTGTGGGAGAAGCTCGACGCCGTGCCCTTCCGGGCCGCGATCCGCGCGGGCATCGACTCGATCATGACCGCGCACATCCAGTTCCCGGCCCTCGACGACTCCGGCGACCCGGCCACCCTCTCCCGCCCGATCCTCACCGGCATCCTGCGCGGCGAACTCGGCTACGACGGCGTGGTCGTGACCGACTCCCTCGGCATGGAGGGCGTGCGCACCAAGTACGGCGACGACCGCGTCCCCGTCCTCGCCCTCAAGGCCGGTGTCGACCAGCTCCTCAACCCGCCCTCCCTGGACGTGGCGTGGAACGCGGTCCTGAGGGCCGTACGGGAGGGAGAGCTCACCGAGGCGCGGCTCGACGAGTCGCTCCTCAGGATCCTGCGGCTCAAGGCCCGGCTGCGGCTGTTCGAGGAGCCGTACGTCAGCCAGGCCGGGGTGACCCGGAGCGTCGGCACCCGGGGCCATCTCGCCGCGGCCGACCGGATCGCCGAGCGCACCACGACCCTGCTGGTCAACGAGAAGCGGCTGCTGCCGCTGTCCCGGCGCACCCACCGCAAGCTGCTCGTGCTGGGCGCCGACCCCGCCTCCCCCTCCGGCACGACGGGCCCGCCCACCGCTGTCCTCGCCGCCGCCCTGACCGAGCTCGGCTTCACGGCGACCGCCCTGTCGACCGGTACGGCCCCCTCGGCGGCGGTCGTCGCCCAGGCGCTGGCGGCGGCACGGGACGCGGACGCGGTGCTCGTCGGGACGTACAACCTCACGGCCGCTCAGCAGACACTCGTGGAGCAGCTGGTGGCGCTGGGGAAGCCGGTGGTGGCGATCGCGATCCGCAATCCCTACGACGTGGCCCGGCTGCCGACCGTACCGGCGTACCTGGCGACCTACTCCTGGACCGACGTCGAACTGCGCGCGGCCGCGCGGGTGATCGCCGGGCGGGCGGCGCCGCGCGGGAGGCTGCCCGTGCCGGTGCAGCGGGCCGACGATCCGGCGAAGGTGCTGTACCCGGTCGGGTACGGGCTGTCGTACGGCCGATAGCGCGTCGGGCGTAGTTCCCGTACGCCTCACAACCCGCACAACACCCCCGAAAGGCGCAAAGGACCCCACACGTCTGGCGTGGCCCCGCCGCGACGGGTCACGCTGGACAGCGGGGGTAGTCCGGGGGGATTGCGATGCGCGAGAAGTGTTCCGCGGGGGTGGTGTGCGTACTGACGGCACTGCTCGCCGCCCTGCTGACGGGATGTACGCAGTCGGCGGCCGGCGGGGAGAACGGCGAGGGGCCCAGTGCCACCGTCCCGCTCTCGCCGTCCGCCACCCGGGCCTCCGGATTCGGCGCGGTGTTCCTCGCGGTCGACGAGTGCAGCTCCTTCGGCAAGTCCAGCTTCACCGAGGTGCCCTGCACCAGTGAGCGGGCCGCGGCCCGGGTCGTGGCCCGGCACGACGGCACCACGGCCGACGGGCCGGCGTGCCCCGCGACCACCGACTTCGTGCTGCACATCAGTGAGCAGAGCCAGATCTCCGACGAGGACGGCGACGGGGCGGTGCCCCAGGGGTACGCCTGTATGCGCAACCTCCAGCCGCCGCATCCCGGTGATCCCGGCGGCGGGGGCGGGCCCCGGACCATCGTCGGGGACTGTGTGTACGGCTCGGGCGACGGACAGGTGCGCGAGACCGCGTGCGACGGCAAGGGCGCGAAGAAGCCGCAGTACCAGGTGGTGAAGGCGGTCGCCGAGCGCGCCCAGTGCCCGCTGTCGACGGCTCTGTACGTCCAGCTCGGCGGCGCCCGTCCGGTGGGCTGCGCCCGGCCGTTGTGAACCCCGGCCGGGCGCAGCGGGCGGATCAGGGACGCAGCGCCGGCTCGCGCGCCACGTTCCGCACGTCCAGCTTCGTGTCGAACTTCGCCAGCGGCTTGGCCTCGGACACGGCCGTGGCGGAGACGCCGGCCCAGTCGAGGATCCGTGCGGTGGCGAAGGCCTTCTGGTCGGCGACCAGACCGGCCACGTTCGCCCCGTGGTTCATGCCGGGCGCGGTGAACACGTACGCGTCCTTGGCCCCCTTGTCGACGCGGAACCGCTCCGCGCCCCACGGGTCGTTCTGGCCGTAGACGTACAGCATGTGCCGGGCGTTGTGCCGCACCCAGTTGTCCACGTCCCGCATCGCGTACGGCTGGAACTTCGTCGGGATGCTGCGCGGCACGAAGGTGCGCGGCGGCTGGTAGCCGTAGCGGATGTACTTCTTCTCGATGTGCGGGAAGCCGATCGTCGGCGCGCCGAGCTGGGTGGCCGCCTGGTAGTAGTACGGCGTGTACGGCTCCAGGCCCTGGTCGGTGTAGAAGGAGAACCCGGAGATCGTGTCGATCGAGGTCCAGATCTGGTCGTCGGTCGCGGTCTTCGCGTTCGGCGGGATCAGCTCGTCGTCACCGCAGTTGGCCAGCAGGTTGTACTGCCAGAAACCCCACACGTAGTCGAGTACGACCGCCTCGTAGGCCTTGTCCAGGCTGCCGACGGTGGTGAAGGTGAAGCCCTCCGCCGCCGCGTACTCGGCGTACTTCTTCTCCAGGGACTCGCGCCGGACCAGGGCCTCGCGCTGCACCGCGTTCAGCCGGTCGCGGCACTCCTTGGTGCCGACCTTCTCGAAGAACCGGTCGTAGGCCGAATCCTCGTTGTTCACCACGTCGTTGGGGGCGACGTAGGCGACGACGCCGTCCATGTCGCGCGGGTAGAAGCGCTCGTAGTAGGTGGCGGTCATGCCGCCCTTGGAGCCGCCGGTGGAGATCCAGTTCTTGGTGTAGATCTTCTTCAGCGCCTTGAAGATGCGGTGCTGGTCGCTGGCGGCCTGCCAGATGTCGAGCTTGGACCAGTCGGCCGGGTCGGGCCTGGAGGGCGTGAAGAAGCGGTACTCCATGGAGACCTGGTTGCCGTCCACGATCTGGGTCGGCTCGCTGCGGCGGGGTGTCGTGGAGACGTTGTAGCCGCCGGTGAAGAAGACCGTCGGCCGGCTGACGTCCTTGTGCAGCACGGTGATCCGCTGCTGGAACGTGCCCTTGGACGGGTGCCGGTGGTCGACCGGCTGGGTGTAGCTGAGGACGAAGTAGCGGTAGCCGGTGTACGGCTTCTCCTCGATGAGGCTCATCCCCGGGACGGAGAGCAGCCTGTCCTTGATGTCGGTCGGCCCGGACTCGGCGGCGGTCGCCGCGCCCGCCGTGCTGACGGTGCCTATGAGCACCACCAGTGTGAGCAGCCATCTGAGCGCTTTGTGCATGCACCCTCCCCTGTGAGTACAGATCTGCGCCGGACGCTAGCGGCGCAAGTCCGGTCCGCACCAGGGGAGATGAGGCCTCGATGGGGAAAACCCTGTGAGAAATCTGTGCGTCAGAGGCGGATCCAGCCGTCGGTGTCGAACTTCCCGCGCCCCACCGCGCCCTTGATCCACACCTTGCGCTGTCCGGCGTGCACCGTGACGGGACCGGCGTGGAACCTGTACTGCCCGGAGTCCTCGACCGGTTGGAGTGCGTACGCGCGCAGGTACACCCTCATGTGCTGCCGCACGCCCGGTCGCTCGGACACGGTGATCGCGCACAGGTAGCCGCGCCGCTTGTACACCTCCACGGTGCCGGTCGAGAACGGGAAGGACCTCACCTTCCGTCCCTCGCACGAGCCGGAAGCGGCCTGCGCCTGCCCCGGCACGGCCATCCCGAGCACCCCGGACACGGTCACGACGGCCAGCCCCACGGCCAGCCGCCGTATCGCTCCACTCTTCACTGCCGTCCCTCCCGCAGCTCTTGGGCGTACAGGTGTACGGACGCACGACATGTGTCGCACGGTTGCACGACCGTCAGCGAACGACCTCGACGGGCTCCCCCACGAACGTCCGCCACAGCTCGGCGTACCGGCCCTCCAGCCCGAGCAACTCGTCGTGGGTGCCGTCCTCGACGACTCGGCCGTGGTCCATGACCACCACTCGGTCGGCTCGGGCCGCTGTGGTGAGGCGGTGGGCGACCACGAGGGTGGTGCGGCGGCCTGCGAGGCGGTCGGTGGCCTGGTTGACCTGGGCCTCGGTGGCCAGGTCGAGGGCTGCCGTGGCCTCGTCGAGGAGGAGGATGTCGGGGTCGACGAGTTCCGCCCGGGCCAGGGCGATCAGCTGGCGCTGGCCCGCCGAGAGGTTGCGGCCCCGCTCGGCGACCTCGTGGAGGTAGCCGCCCTCCAGCGTGGCGATCATCTCGTGGGCGCCGACCGCGCGGGCCGCCGCCTCGACCTCGGCGTCGGTGGCGTCCGGGCGGCCGTAGGCGATGGCGTCCCGGATCGTGCCCTGGAAGAGGTACGCCTCCTGCGGGACCACGCCGAGGCGGTGGCGGTAGGAGGTGAGGTCGAGGGAGCGCAGGTCGGTGCCGTCGACCGTCACCCGGCCGCCCGTCGGGTCGTAGAACCGGGCCACCAGCTTGACCAGCGTGGACTTGCCCGCGCCGGTCTCGCCGACGAACGCGACCGTCTGGCCGGCCGGGATCTTCAAGTCGATCCCGCCCAGCGCCTCTTCGTCGTCGCCGTACGCGAAGTGCACGTTGTCGAAGGCGACTTCGCCCCGCAGCGAGAGCACCTCCAGCGGCTCCTCGGCCGCCTTCGTGGACGTCGGTTCCCGGAGCAGCTCCTGGATGCGGCCGAGGGAGACCGTCGCCTGCTGGTAGCCGTCGAAGACCTGGGAGAGCTGCTGCACCGGGGCGAAGAACAGGTCGATGTAGAGCAGGTAGGCGACCAGCGCGCCGGTCGTCAGGGTCGCCGCGTCCACCCGTCCCGCGCCCGCGATCAGCACGGCCGCCGCGGCGACGGAGGACAGCAGCTGCACGAAGGGGAAGTAGATCGAGATCAGCCACTGACCCCGGGTGCGGGCCCGGCGGTAGCTGTCGCTGCGCTCCGCGAACCGGCGGCCGCCGTCGCCCTCGCGCCGGAACGCCTGCACGATCCTCAGCCCGGACACCGACTCCTGGAGGTCCGCGTTGACCAACGAGACACGCTCACGGGCGAGTTCGTACGCCTTCACGCTCGCCTTGCGGAAGAAGTACGTGGCGACGATCAGCGGCGGCAGCGTCGCGAAGACGACCAGCGCCAGCTGTACGTCGATCACCAGCAGGGCGACCATGATGCCGAAGAAGGTGACGACCGAGACGAACGCGGTGACCAGGCCGGTCTGGAGGAAGGTCGACAGGGCGTCGACGTCCGTCGTCATCCTCGTCATGATCCGGCCCGTCAACTCCCGCTCGTAGTAGTCGAGTCCGAGCCGCTGGAGCTGGGCGAAGATCTTCAGGCGCAGGGAGTACAGGACCCGCTCGCCGGTGCGTCCGGTCATCCGGGTCTCGCCGATCTGCGCGGCCCACTGGACTAGCACCGAGAGCAGGGCGAGCAGCGTCGCCGTCCAGATCGCGGCCGTCGCCATCCGGGTGACGCCGTCGTCGATGCCGTGCCGGATCATCACCGGCAGCAGCAGGCCCATCCCGGCGTCCACCGCGACCAGGCCCAGGCTGACCAGCAGCGGGCGGCCGAAGCCGCGCAGCAGCCGTCGTAGCCCGTACGACTCCTCGGGCGTGACCGCGCGGGCCTCGTCGATGTCCGGGGTGTCGGTCGCCGGGGGCAGCGCCTCGACCTCGGCGAGGAGTTCGGGCGTGGCCGGGGTCCCGGCGAGTGCCGTGTCCTTCGGCTCCCGGTCACCGGTCCACAGCCGGGGCGTCACCCCGCGCTCGGCGTCGAACTCGGCGTCCAGCTCCTCGCGGACGGAGGTGTCCTCCTGGACGGCGACCGGCCGGGCGTGGCCCGGGGAGACCCCGCCGAGGCCGTCGGGGTCGGTGAGGAGGCGGCGGTAGAGGGCGGAGCGCTTCTCCAGCTCCGCGTGGGTGCCCACGTCGGCGAGGCGGCCGTTCTCCAGGACGGCGATGCGGTCGGCGAGGTTCAGGGTGGAGCGGCGGTGCGCGATGAGGAGGGTGGTGCGGCCCTCCATGACCTGCTTGAGCGCCTCGTGGATCTCGTGCTCGACCTGGGCGTCCACGGCGGAGGTGGCGTCGTCGAGGACGAGCAGGCGGGGGTCGGTGAGGATCGCCCGGGCGAGCGCGACCCGCTGGCGCTGGCCTCCGGAGAGGGTCAGGCCGTGCTCGCCGACCTTGGTGTCGTAGCCCTCGGGGAGCTCGGCGATGAAACGGTCCGCCTGGGCGGCGCGGGCGGCCTGCTCGATCTCCTCCTGGGTCGCCTCGGGACGGCCGTACGCGATGTTGTTCCGGACCGTGTCCGAGAACAGGAAGGAGTCCTCGGGGACCAGGCCGATCGCGGCCCGCAGGGAGTCCAGGGTGAGCTCGCGGACGTCGTGGCCGCCGATGAGGACCGCGCCGTGGGTGACGTCGTAGAAGCGCGGGAGCAGGAGGGAGACCGTCGACTTCCCGGAGCCGGAGGAGCCGACGACCGCGAGGGTCTCGCCGGGGCGGATCTCGAAGGACAGGCCGTCGAGGACCTTGCGGCCGTCCTCGTAGCCGAAGGACACGTCGTCGAACTCGACCGTGGCCGGCGCGTCGGCGGGCAGTTCCTTGGCGCCGTCCTTGAGGTACGGCTCGGTGTCGATCAGCTCCAGGACGCGCTCGGTGCCGGCGCGGGCCTGCTGGCCGAAGGTGAGGACCATGGCGAGCATGCGGACCGGGCCGACGAGCTGGGCGAGGTAGGTGGAGAAGGCGACGAAGGTGCCCAGGGTGATGTGGCCGCGGACCGCGAGCCAGCCGCCGAGCGCGAGCATCGCGACCTGGCCGAGGGCGGGGACGGCCTGGAGGGCCGGGGTGTACTTCGAGTTGAAGCGGATCGTGCGCAGCCGGCCCGCGAAGAGGCGGCGGCCGACCTCCCGGAGCTTCCCGGTCTCCTGGTCCTCCTGGCCGAAGCCCTTGACCACGCGGACACCGCTGACGGCGCCGTCGACCACGCCCGCGACGGCGGCCGCCTGGGCCTGGGCGTACCAGGTGGCAGGGTGCAGCCTGGAACGGGAGCGCCTGGCGATCCACCACAGGGCCGGGGCGACCGCCAGGGCGACCAGGGTGAGCGGGATCGACAGCCAGGCCATCACGACCAGGGAGATCACGAAGAGCGCGAAGTTGCCGATCGTCATCGGGAGCATGAAGAGCAGGCCCTGGATCAGCTGGAGGTCGCTGGTGGCCCGGCCCACGACCTGGCCCGTGGACAGCTCGTCCTGGCGGCGGCCGTCGAGGCGGGTGATGGTGCCGAACATCTCCGTGCGGAGGTCGTGCTGGACGTCGAGCGCGAGGCGGCCGCCGTAGTAGCGGCGGATGTAGGTGAGGACGTAGACGAGGACGGCGGCGGCGATCAGGGCGCCGGCCCAGGGGGCCATGTCCCGGGTGTGGTCGCCGATCACGTCGTCGATGATCACCTTGGTGATCAGCGGGACGATCGCCATGACGGCCATGCCGCCGAGGGAGGAGCCGAGGGCGAGTACGACGTCCTTCGGATACCGCCAGGCGTATCCGGCCAGTCGTCGTGCCCATCCCCGTTGCGGATCCACGCGGGTGTCCTCCGTCGCTCAGAAGTCCTGCATCTACAGTCCTGATCTACCGGAAGACACCAACGCGGGCCGAAGCGGATTTCATCCCTCCGCAACAATCCTTCGCAACACAACGGGTCAGACGCGTACGCGCAGGTGGTAGAAGCGGGTCGTCTGTACCGCGTTCTGGTTGTCGTCGCTGACCAGCAGGACCTCCAGACGGCCCTTCGCCCGGCCCGTGACCACCATGCCCTCGATGTTGTCCAGGAGGGGGTTCGGCTGGGGCTGCTTCGCCGTGGCGCCGAGGGTCGGGCAGGTGGCGATGTCCGTGAGCAGGGTCTTCCTGATCAGGCGTACGTCGTCCTGGCCGGTGAGGTTCTCGATGTCCGCCGTGTCCGTGGCGTGGCGGGGGTCGGCCAGATAGAGGCGGACCGTGTTGCCGACGCCCGAGGTGAAGCCGCGTTCCAGAACGAGGAGGCGGCCGTCGGGGAGGGACTGGACCTCGGGGACGCCGAGGAAGGGGGCGTCGGTGCGGTAGGCGTACTGGGCGGAGGGCCTGAAGTGGTTGTCCTTGGTCCGGGTCCAGGTCTGGAAGCGGACGATGCCGGCCGTGTCGCCGGAGAGGGCGTACTCCATGGAGGCGAGCAGGGTGCGGCCGCCGTGGAGGAGGGTCAGGCCCTCGAAGGTCTGGTTGGAGGTGGCGCGGCCCGCCGGGGCGACCTGGAGGGAGGCGGGGACGGGGAGCCGGTCGAGGATGCTGCCGTCCACGCTGTAGCGGCGGATCGACGGCTCGGTCTCGGAGGTGATCAGCCGGGTGCCGTCCCTGTCGATCACCAGCCCCTCGGAGTCCAGCGCGGCGCCCCTCTCGTCGGCGAGCGGGACGACCTTGCTCGGCGCGAGGGTCCTCGCGTCCAGGTCGAAGAGGGCGGAGCGGTCGGAGAGGGCGGCGAGGGAGCCGTCCCGGTCCAGCGCGAGGGCGGAGAAATTGCCGACGAAGGTGCCGTCGTACGTCGTCTTGTCGAGCGCGTCGGAGAAACGGTCGAGGGAGACGGCGGGGGAACAGGCGTGGCTCACCGGTTCCGTCGCGGAGGCGGCGGCGGGCCCTGCCACGGTGAGACAGGCCGCCGCCACCAGGGCCGCGGTACCGGTGGCGAGTACGGTTCTCAGCTGCATGCGCGTCACCGTAGGGCGGGTCGGTGACGCCCGGGAGTCCACGCCATGAAGGACCGGCACCTCCCTAGGGGCGCGGGGCCCTATCCATGTGCGGCTCCGCCGCGTGGGCGCGACCAGTCGCAACGCACCCGCACCCGCACCCGCCCGACGACCCGCCCCGGCACCCCTGTAGGCGCCCCGCACGGGCGCCGCCGTGGGGCGGCACGGACGTGCGGGAGGCCGGCAGGCGTCAGGTCAGCTTGCCGCGAGGTCCTTGTGGATGGTCTTCGCGACGCCCTGGATCGTGGTGATGCCGTAGTTCATGGTGCTGTTGCCGTGGGTGAGGACCGTGATCATGTAGTCGTGGCCGCCGCCCTTGAAGGTGCCGACGCTGTGCACCCGCCAGCCGTGCGTGGAGCGCTGGAGCCAGCCGTTCTTGACGTGCCAGGAGACCCCCGAGGGGCGGCCGTACGGCGTGCCCCAGCGCTGCGACGAGATGACCTGGCCCATCAACTTCAGTATGTAGGCACGGGAGTTGTCGCTCAGGACGGAGTTCTTCGCGGTGACCAGCTTGAGCAGCTTCTGCTCGTCGGTGACGGTGATCTGGGTCAGACCCCAGTAGCCGTTCGCGCCGGGCTTGGTCTGGTTCATCCCGGCCGCGCTCAGGAAGCCCTTGATCTTCGTCAGGCCGAGCTGCCGCCACAGCTTGCTGGTGGCGTCGTTGTCCGACTTGGTGATCATGGCCTTGGCGAGGGTGCTCTCACGGTCGGTCAGATACCGGTTGTGCTTCTTCGCGTCCCACAGCAGCGTGGCGAGGACGGTCACCTTGACCACGCTCGCGGAGTCGTAGGCGGTGGAGGAGCGGAGCGTGCACGTGGTCTTGGTCGTACGGTCGTAGAGGCCGACGGCGATCGTGCCGGAGCGGTTGGAGACGGCGGCCGTGATGTCCCGCTTCAGCTTGTCGGCGAGGCCCGCCCTCGCGGACGTACAGCTGACGGCCGGTGTCGTGGCCGCGGCGGCCGGAGTGGCGGCCGCGACGCAGGCGGCCAGCGCACCGGCCGCGATCCATTTCGTATGTCTGAATATCCCCCGTGTCATGCCCAATTGACTCTCGGGCGGGGGCGAATGGTTGTACGCATGGGGAATCGTTGTACGAGCCGTTACCGCGCCCTATGCGGTTTCACAGGAAAGCGCCAGGTACACCACAGCCCTCACCCACACCGCCTCTGCACCATGCCGGAGTGACATCTGCCACCGATCCCCACCCCCACCCCGAGACCGTGTCCGCCGACTGGCCGCCGCCGGCCCCACCCGCGCCGGCGCCCCCGGACAGGGCCCCGCGCTGGTCGCTGCCCGCGCTGCTCGCGATCCTGGCCCTGACCGGCGTCCTGTACGGCTGGAACCTGAGCGGCAGCAGCCTCAACAGCTTCTACAGCGCGGCGATCTACAGCGGTACGCAGAGCTGGAAGGCCTGGTTCTTCGGGTCGCTCGACGCGGGGAACTTCCTCACCGTCGACAAGCCGCCGTTCGCGCTGATGGTCATGGGGCTGTCCTGCCGGGTGTTCGGCTTCGGCACCTGGCAGATGATGGCGCCCGAGATCGCGGCCGCCCTCGGCACGATCTGGATCCTGCACTCCTCCGTGAAGCGGTACTTCGGGCACGTGGCGGCGACCATCGCCGCGCTCGTCCTCGCCCTCACCCCGATCACCGTCGCGATCAACCGGGACAACAACCCCGACACCATCCTCGTCCTGCTGATGGTCGGCGGCGCGGCCCTCGCGCTGCGCGCGGTGCGCACCGACCGGCTGCTCCCGCTGATCGGCTCCGCCGTCCTGTTCGGGCTCGCCTTCAACACCAAGATGCTCCAGGGCTACATCGCCCTCCCGGCCGTCTTCGCGGTGTACGTGTACGCCTCGAAGCTCGGCTGGAAGAAGAAGGTCCTCAACCTGGCCCTCGCGGCGGTGGCGTTGGCGGTCGCCAGCTTCTGGTGGGCGACGGCGGTCTCGCTCGTCCCGGCCGACGACCGTCCCTACATCGGCGGTTCGACCGACGGCTCCGCCTGGAACCTGATCATGGGCTACAACGGCCTCGGCCGGGTCCTCGGCGGCGAGGGCAACGGCGGCGGAGGCGGCGGAGGCGGCACCTTCGCCGGGACCGCGGGCATCGGCCGGATGTTCAACGACATCCTCGGCGGCCAGATCTCCTGGCTGATCCCCTTCGCCTTCCTCGCGCTCGTCGCGGGCCTGGTGCTGCGCGGCCGCGCCCCGCGCACCGACCCGGCCCGGGCCGCGCTCGTCCTGTGGGGCGGCTGGCTGGTGCTGCACTACCTGACCTTCGCGATGGCCGAGGGCACCATGCACCCGTACTACACGACCGCGCTCGCCCCCGGCATCGCGGCGCTGACCGGCGCGGGCGGCGTGATGCTGTGGCGCGCCTTCCGCAGCGGTGACGCCCGCTGGTCCTGGGTCCTGCCGGCCGGTCTCGCGGTCACCGGCATCTGGGCGATCGTGCTGCTGCGCCGGGCCACCGGCTGGAACACCTGGCTGTGGCCGACGGTCGGGGTCCTCATGGTCCTGGCGATCGCGGGTCTGTTCGTCTTCCGTACGGCGGGCTCGGGGACGCGGCTCCGGCTGCTGGGGGTGTCCGTCGCGGCGGCGGTCGTGGCGGCCCTGGCGGGTCCGACGGCGTACGCGGCCTCACCGGCCTTCTCCGCCACCACCGGCGGCATGGGCGGCACCAACCCGACGGCGGGTCCCTCGACCGGCGGCGGCATGGGCGGCCCCGGGGGCGGTGGCGGCCGGGGCGGCTTCGGCGGCGGGCCGGGCGGTACCCAGCAGGGCGGCCAGGCGAACGGGGAGCTCCCGGGCGCCGGCAACGGCCAGACACAGCCCGGCGGCGGCAACGGTGAGCTGCCGCAGGGCGGTGGCACCGGTGAGCTGCCGCAGGGCGGCGGCACGAACGGCTTCCCGGGCGGCGGCGAGATGCCGGGCGGCGGCACGGCTCCGGGCGGCGACACGGCTCCCGGCGGCGCCGGCGGCATGAGCGGCGGCCCCGGTGGTGGCATGGGCGGCGGCATGGGCGGCAACGTCGACAGCGCGCTGATCTCGTACCTGGAGAAGCACCAGGACGGCGCCAAGTGGCTGCTCGCGGTGTCCAATTCGCAGAGCGCGGGCCAGCTGATCCTCAGCACCCACAAGCCGGTCATCTCCATGTGGGGCTTCACCGGCACCGACCAGGCGATGACCCTGGCCAGGCTCAAGGAACTGGTGAAGAAGGGCGAGCTGCACTACATCCAGCTGGGCGGCGGTGGCATGGGCGGCAACAGCAGCCTGAACCAGGAGATCACCAGCTGGGTGCAGAAGAACGGCACGGCGGTGAAGGCGAGCGACTACAGCACGAGCGGTTCCTCATCGAGCAGCACCTCGACGATCTACCGCCTGGACGCCTCCGACGTCGGCTGACGATCACTCAACGGCCCCCGTCCAGACCGGTCGGGGGCCGTTTCGCGTGTCAACTCGCGTAGACAAGGGGCGATTTGCCGTTTCAGGTCACCGAATGGACACGCGCCATCCATTTACAGAGCCGCATGCACATGTCACGCTCCCATCTGCCGCCTCCGTTCAACCCGCGTAGATGGGACCCCCTTTATGCTGGCGACACACCTCCGCAGCTGGAAGTCGGTGGCGCTCACCACCGCCGCCGTGCTGGTCGGGCTCGCCGCGCCGGTCGTGACCTCGACCCCGGCCGCCGCCACGACGACCGCGTACGACTCGACGTACTACAAGAACGCGATCGGCAAGACGGGGACGAGCCTCAAGTCGTCCCTGCACACGATCATCAGCGCCAACGTCACGAAGATCTCGTACTCCGCCGTCTGGAACGCCCTCAAGGTCACCGACGAGGACCCGAACAACAGCAGCAACGTGCTCCTGCTGTACAGCGGTGTCTCCCGCAGCAAGTCCCTCAACGGCGGTGACGTCGGCGACTGGAACCGTGAGCACACCTGGGCCAAGTCGCACGGCGACTTCGGCGAGGTGGTCGGCCCGGGCACCGACCTGCACCACCTGCGCGCCTGCGACGTCCAGGTCAACAGCACCCGCGGCAACCTCGACTTCGACAACGGCGGCAGTGCCGTCACCAACGGCGGCGGCTCCACCGTCGACTCGGACTCCTTCGCGCCGCGCGCAGCGGACCGGGGTGACGTGGCCCGCATGATCCTCTACATGGCGGTGCGCTACGAGGGCGACGACGGCTTCGCCGACCTGGAGCCCAACGAGAAGGTGGGCAACGGCTCCAACCCGTACATGGGCAAGCTCGCCGTCCTCAAGGCCTGGAACGAGGCGGACCCGCCCAGCGCCTTCGAGGAGAAGCGCAACCAGGTCATCTACGACACCTACCAGCACAACCGCAACCCGTTCATCGACCACCCGGAGTGGGTCGAGGCGATCTGGTAGGAGCGCCGCCCGGCTACAGGTGCGTGGGTGCGAACATCCGCAGCACCGCCGGGAGGACGACCACCGAGGGCCCGGGTGAGGCCAGTGCCTTCGACAGGTCGTCCGACAGGGTCTCAGGGGTCGTACGCACCCCCGGGACGCCGAAGGACTCGGCCAGGGCCACGTAGTCGGGGCGGGACAGTTCCGTCGCCGTGGCCTGGCCGAAGGCGTCGGTCATGTACTCGCGCAGGATGCCGTAGCCGCCGTCGTCGACGATCAGCCAGGTGACGTTCAGGTCGTACTGGCGGGCCGTCGCCAGCTCGGCGATGGAGTACAGGGCGCCGCCGTCCCCCGAGACCGCCAGGACCGGGCGGGAGGGGTCGGCCACCGCCGCGCCCAGCGCCGCCGGGAAGCCGTAGCCGAGGCCGCCGGCGCCCTGCGCGGAGTGCAGGAGGTTCGGACCCTTCGCGTCGAACGCCGACCAGGCCCAGTACGCGAGGATCGTCATGTCCCAGAAGGACGGGGACGAGGCGGGCAGGGCCCTGCGGACCGACGCCAACAGCTCCTGTTCCAGGGTCAGTTCCTGCGCGGCGATCCGCTCCGCGACCCGCGCCAGCACCTCCCGGACCCGCTCCGGCGCCTGGGCGTCCGACCTCGGGGACACCGTCTCCAGCAGCGCCTGCAACGCGAGGCGCGCGTCCGCGTGGATGCCCAGCGCCGGATGGTTGGCCTCCAGCTTGCCGAGGTCCGCCTCGATCTGGATCACCCGGCCGCGCGGCTTGAACGTGTGGTAGTTCGAGGACAGTTCACCCAGCCCCGAGCCCACCACCAGGAGGACGTCCGCGTCCTCCAGGAAGTCCGTGGTGTGCCGGTCCTCGATCCAGGACTGCAAGGACAGGGGGTGGTTCCAGGGGAACGCCCCCTTGCCGCCGGGGGTCGTGACCACGGGCGCCTGGAGCGTCTCCGCCAGCTGCCGCAGCTTGCCCGAGGCGTCGGACCGTACGACTCCCCCGCCCGCGATGATCGCCGGGCGCTCGGCGCGGGAGAGCAAGTCGGCCGCCACTGCCGTGAGTTCGGGGCGCGGGGGCAGTTCCTCGGGGAAGGCGTCGCCGCATGTCACCACCGGGATCGACGTCTTCGCGAGCAGCACGTCCTGCGGGATCTCCACCCACACCGGCCCGTGCGGAGCCGTCAGCGCCGACTTCCAGGCCGCCTCGATCGCGGAGGGGATCTGGGACTGGGTGCGCACGGTGTGGACCGACTTCACCACGCCCCGGAAGGAGGCGGACTGGTCGGGGAGTTCGTGCAGATAGCCGTGCCGGCCGCCGCCGAGGCCCGCGGTCGGGATCTGGCTGCTGATCGCCAGGACGGGGGCGGAGGCCGCGGCCGCCTCCTGGAGCGCGGCCAGGGACGTCAGCGCGCCCGGTCCCGTCGACAGCAGCAGCGGGGCCGCCTCCCCCGTGATCCGGCCGTACGCGTCCGCCGCGAAGCCCGCGTTGTTCTCCACCCGCAGGCCGATGTAGCGCAGGTCGGAGCGGCGCAGCGCGTCGAACATGCCGAGCGCGTGCTGGCCGGGCAGGCCGAAGACGGTGGTCGCGCCCAGCCCGGCCAGGGTCTCCACGACCAGGTCTCCGCCGTTGCGGCCGGGAGGCGGGTTCAGAGCCGCCGAGATCTGCGCCTCGGTCGGACGGAGCACCAGGTCGTGGTCGTGAGTCACTGCGCGCGGGCCTCTGCAATCTGGCGGGACATGATCGTGGTCAGTTCGTAGGCGGTGTGGGAGGCCGCCACCGAGGTGATCTCCGCGTGGTCGTACGCGGGGGCCACCTCGACGACGTCCGCCGACACCAGGTTGCACGATGCCAGACCGCGCAGGATCTCCAGCAGCTCGCGGGAGGTCATGCCGCCCGCCTCGGGGGTGCCGGTGCCGGGGGCGTGCGCCGGGTCCAGGCAGTCGATGTCGATGGAGATGTACAGCGGCCGGTCCCCGATGCGCTGCCGCAGCTGGTCGGCGACCTCGTCGGCCCCGCGGCGGTAGATGTCCGCCGAGGTGACGATGCCGAAGCCCATCTTCTCGTCGTCGGTGAGGTCCTGCTTGCCGTAGAGCGGGCCACGGGTGCCGACGTGGGAGAGGGCGGAGGTGTCGAGGATGCCCTCCTCCACCGCCCGGCGGAACGGCGTCCCGTGGGTGTACTCCGCGCCGAAGTACGTGTCCCAGGTGTCGAGGTGGGCGTCGAAGTGCAGCAGGGCGACCGGGCCGTGCTTCTTCGCGACGGACCTGAGCAGCGGGAGCGCGATGGTGTGGTCGCCGCCGAGGGTCATCAGGCGGGCGCCGGTCCCCAGCAGCTCGTCCGCCGCCGCCTCGACGGTCTCGACGGCCTCGTTGATGTTGAACGGGTTCACGGCGATGTCGCCCCCGTCCGCCACCTGCGCCAGCGCGAACGGGGAGGCGTCCTGCGCCGGGTTGTACGGCCTGAGCAGCCGGGACGCCTCGCGGATCGCGTTGCCGCCGAAGCGGGCGCCCGGCCGGTAGGAGACCCCCGAGTCGAACGGCACCCCGACCACGGCGACGTCGGCCCTGCCGACCTCGTCGAGGCGCGGCAGCCGGGCGAAGGTCGCGGGCCCGGCGTAGCGCGGGATGCGGGAGGAGTCGACGGGGCCGCGGGGGGTCTCGGGTGAGCTCATGGTCGTATGCCTTCCTTCTGTGCTGTGCGTTCGGTCTACCGGGGTGCCGGGACCGGCTCGGGAACCCCGCCGCGCCCGGCGAGTCGCTCGCGCCAGGCCTCCAGTACGGCGGTGTCGGTCGCCGGGGTCGCCAGGGATACGGCGACGTAGACGACCAGGGAGGCCAGCAGGCCGTAGTACACGGGCTCGTTGGCCAGGATGCCGTAGCCCGCCATCAGGCCGATCACGGCGAGACCGCCGACGGCCACGGCGGCGAGGGCGCCCTGGGCGGTGCCGCGCTTCCACAGCAGGCCGCCGAGGATCGGGACGAGGAGGCCGCCGACGAGGAGGTTGTAGGCCACCGTCAGCGCCTCGACGACGTTGTTGAGGGCGATGGCCGTGGCGATGACGGCGATGCCCATGACGAGGATGAAGGCGCGGTTGCCCTGCACCTCGTCGTGTTCGCCCTCGGCGGTCCGTCCCCGCAGCCGCGACCAGATGTCGTTGTTGGCGACGGTCGCGCAGGCGATCAGCGCGCCGGAGGACGTCGACATGACGGCGGCGAGCGCGGCGGCCAGCACCAGGCCCCTGACGCCGACGGGGAGTTCGTCCTTGACGATGGTCGCGAAGGCGTCGTCGGCGTTGGCGAGGTTCGGGTAGAGGACCTTGGCGGCGGTGCCGATGACGGCGCCGGCGAGGGCGTAGGCGAGACAGTAGGTGCCGGCGACCGTGCCGCCCCACTTGGCGGTGGTGTCGCTGCGGGCGGTGAAGACGCGCTGCCAGATGTCCTGACCGATGAGCATGCCGAAGGTGTAGATCAGCACGTAGGTGAAGATCGTCTCGCCGCCGATGCCCAGCGGGTCGAAGTACTCGGTGGGCAGCTTCGCCTTCATCTCGCTGAAGCCGCCGGCCTTGACGACGGCGATGGGCAGGAGAAGGAGCAGCACGCCGATCGTCTTGACGACGAACTGCACCATGTCGGTGAGGGTGATGGACCACATGCCGCCGAGGGTGGAGTAGGCGACGACGATCGAGCCGCCCAGGATGATCGCGAGGGTCCGGTTCATGTCGAAGAGGACGTCGAAGATCGTGGCGTAGGCGATGGTCGAGGTGACCGCGAGCATCAGGGTGTACGCCCACATGACCACGCCGGAGATGATCCCGGCCCGGCCGCCGTAGCGGAGATCGAGCATCTCGGAGACGGTGTAGACCTTGAGGCGGGCGATGCGGGCGGAGAAGAAGACGGACAGGGCCAGCAGGCCGAGGCCGATGGTGAAGACCATCCAGGCGCCGGAGAGGCCGTACTGGTAGCCCAGGCCGACCCCGCCGATGGTGGACGCGCCGCCGAGGACGATCGCCGCCATGGTGCCGGAGTACATCGCGGGGCCGAGGCGGCGCCCCGCGACCAGGAACTCGCTCTTGGACTTGGCGCGGCGCATGCCCCACCAGCCCATGGCCAGCATGCCGGCCAAGTAGACGACGATGACTGTGTAGTCGACGGCCATGGGGCCCTCCTTCTGCCGATCCGTGCCTGCCGGTCTGCGTCGACAGTAGGTGGCCGGAAAGCGACTGCGAAGTGTACGTTTCATCCATTCGAGCCGCACTGGATGGAGGGAACGTCCACCATGTCGGACCCGGCTGTCCCACCCACCCCACCGGTCCCGCTGGCCGCCCTGCTGGCCCGCGAGGACCTGGCGCTGCGGCAGATCGCGGGGCCCTCGGATCCGGCCACGATGATCCACTGGGCCCACACCTCGGAGATGGCGGACCCGTACCCGTATCTGCTGGGCGGTGAGCTGCTGCTGACGGCCGGGGTGCACATTCCGGACGCGGTGGGCTCCGGGACGTACTTCGACGACTACGTGGCGAGGATCGTCGCGGCGGGCGGCGCGGCCCTCGGCTTCGGCCTCGCCCCCGTGCACGACACCGTCCCACGGGCCCTGGTCGCGGCCTGCGACACCTACGAGCTGCCCCTGATCGAGGTCCCGCCCCGGACCACCTTCTCCGGCGTGGCCCGCGCGGTCTGGCAGCTGATGGCCCAGGCCCGGCACGCCGAGCTCCGCCGGGTGACGGAGGCCCAGCAGAGTCTGGCCGCCGCCGCGTCCCGGCCGGACCCGGTACCGTCCGTGCTGCGGCAGCTGGCGCAGCGGGTGGGTGGCCGGGCGGTGCTCTTCGGGCCCGACGGGGCGGAGCTGGCGGCCGCGGGGCGACCGGCCGAGCCGGCCGCCCGGACGGCGCTGGCCGAGCTCGCCCAGGTCGTACGCCCGTCGGGCCCCGGCACGCCGAACTCCGCCACCCACGCCACGGCCGGCACGCACCTCGCCGCCTACGCCCTCGGTGCCGGGCACGGCTTCGTGCTCGGGGTCGCCGCGGCCCGCCGTGAACCCGGGGACCACACCATCGCCTCGGTCGCCGCCGTGCTGCTGTCGTTGCTCACCGGTGAGCATCAGAGCGGGTCGGGGGCGGCGCGGTCGTCCGCCCTGGTGCGGGTGCTGCTGGGGGCGCCGGCCGAGGAGGTGGCCCCGCTCCTGGGCGCCGCGGAGTGGATCGTCGTGCACGCCCGCCCGGACGGCCCCGCCGCGCCCGACCCCGTCGCCGCCTCGGCCCTCGGCGCCGCGCTCGGGTCGCCGCTGATCGACGTGGCGCGGGATGTCGTACGCGTGCTGCTGCCCGCCGAGCGGGAACCGGGCCCGCAGCCGGGGTGGACGCTCGGGGTCAGTGCCGTGGCCGGGCCGGCGCACTGGGCCCGCGCCGACGTCCAGGCGGGCCGGGCGCTGGCCCGCGCCCGGGCGGTCCGCGCCGAGCTGGTCCGGTACGGGTCCCGGCCCGCCCTCGCCGACCTGGTGCCGGAGGCGGACGCCGAGGCGCACGCCCAGGCCCTGCTGGGCCGCCTCGGCGACGCCCCCGCCCTCACCGAGACCCTGCGCGCCTGGCTGTCCCTGCACGGCAGCTGGGACCGTACGGCGGTCGCCCTGGACGTGCACCGCAACACCGTGCGGCAGCGGATCGCGAAGTGCGCGGCGCTGCTGGAGGCGGATCTGGACGACCCGGACGTACGGATGGAGCTGTGGTTCGCGCTGCGGCGACCGTGATCGCGTGACCCGTGTCCCAGCGTGCGGGACGCGCGGCGGTCCCGTGAAGGAGTGCATCAGAATGGGAGACATGCCGATACCCGGGACACCCAGCCGCGCCGAGCTCGTCGACCACCTTGTGAAGACCCGTATCGCGGGCGAGGTCGCCACCCCGCGTGAGAACAACCTCTCCCACTACCGCCAGCTGGCGAACGGCAACCGCCACTACTGGCTCGGTCTCGAGCTCGGCGACCGCTGGAGCGACGAGCAGGACGTGCTCGCGGTGATGGCGGAGCGGGTGGGGGTCAACGACGATCCGGAGTACCGGTACGGCCAGGACACCATCGACCCGGAGCTGACCGTGGGCGGTCTGGAGCGGATGGCGGCCCGGCTGCGCAAGGCGGCGGACGGGCAGCAGCGGGTGCTCCTCGCGACCGGCCACCCCGGCGGGCTGCTCGACGTCCACCACGCCACGGCCGCCGCGCTGCGGTCGGCCGGCTGCGAGATCGTGGTCATCCCGGACGGGTTGCAGACGGACGAGGGGTACGTGATGCAGTTCGCGGACGTGGCGGTCCTGGAGCACGGCGCCACGCTGTGGCACACCCACTCCGGCGAGCCGATGAAGGCCATCCTCACGGCTCTGGAGCGCGAGGGCCGGCCGCTGCCTGACCTGGTCGTCGCCGACCACGGCTGGGCGGGCTACGCGGCCCAGCACGGTGTGGACTCCGTCGGGTACGCCGACTCCAACGACCCGGCGCTCTTCGTGGGCGAGTCGGAGGGCACGGTCCAGGTGACGGTGCCCCTTGACGACCACGTGGTGAGCCCGCGCTACTACGACCCGATGACGGCGTACCTGCTGAGCGAGGCGGGGCTGAAGTAGGGCCGGGTCACCTCGGCAGGGCGGGGCTGTGGCAGCCCCGATCACCTCGGTAGGACGGGGCTGTTGCAGCCCCGATCACCTCGGCGCCCGCACCACGCCCTCCTGGATGACCGAGATCGCCAGCCGGCCGTCCTGGGTGTAGATGCGGGCCTGGCCGAGACCGCGGCCGCCGGAGGCCGACGGGGACTCCTGGTCGTACAGGAGCCACTCGTCGGCGCGGAAGGGGCGGTGGAACCACATCGCGTGGTCCAGCGAGGCTCCTACGACGTCACCGACCGCCCAGCCGCCGCGCCCGTGCGCGAGGAGGATCGAGTCGAGGAGCGTCATGTCGGAGACGTAGGTGGCGAGGACGACGTGCAGGAGGGGGTCGTCGGTCAGCTTGCCGTTGGTGCGGAACCAGACCTGGGAGTGCGGTTCGCGGGGCTCGCCGAACTTCCCGTACGGCGGCTCCTCCACATAACGCAGGTCGATCGCCTCACGCGCCTCCAGGAACCGCTCCACGACCCCCGGGTCCAGGTGGTCGTAGCCGCGCAGCCGGTCGGCCGAGGTGGGCAGGGTCGCCGGGTCGGGGGCGGCCGGCATGGCAGCCTGGTGGTCGAAGCCCTCCTCCTGGCGCTGGAAGGACGCGGAGAGGGCGAAGATCGGCTGGCCGTGCTGGACCGCGAGCACACGGCGGGCGGTGAAGGAGCGGCCGTCGTTCATCCGGTCGACCGTGTAGACGATCGGGGCGCCCGGGTCGCCGGGACGCAGGAAGTACGCGTGCAGGGAGTGGGCGAGCCGGTCCTCGGGGACCGTCCGCCCCGCGGCGACCAGCGCCTGGGCCGCGACCTGCCCGCCGAAGACGCGGGGGACGACGGCGGGGCGGGAGTCGCCGCGGAAGATGTTCTCCTCGATCTGCTCAAGGTCGAGCAGATCGAGGAGATCCTGGAGTGCCTGGCTCATGGAGTCAGTTGTACCGGGCAGTAATTGCGCGCGGCTTACAGGCCCATGTCCTTCGCGATGATCGACTTCATGATCTCGTTGGTGCCGCCGTAGATGCGGTTGACGCGGTTGTCCGCGTACAGGCGGGCGATCGGGTACTCGTTCATGAAGCCGTAGCCGCCGTGCAGCTGGAGGCAGCGGTCGATGACGCGGTGGGCGACCTCGGTGGCGAACAGCTTGGCGCTGGCGGCCTCGGCGGGGGTGAGCTCACCGGCGTCGAGGGCTTCGAGCGCGCGGTCCACCACGGCCTCGGCCGCGTCGACCTCGGCCTGGCAGGCGGCCAGCTCGAACTTGGTGTTCTGGAAGGACGCGACCGGCTTGCCGAAGACGGTGCGCTCCTGGACGTACTGCTTGGCGAACCGGACGGCGGCCTTGGCCTGCGCGTAGGCACCGAAGGCGATGCCCCAGCGCTCGGAGGCGAGGTTGTGGCCGAGGTAGTAGAAGCCCTTGTTCTCCTCGCCCAGGAGGTCCTCGACGGGCACCTTGACGTCGACGAATGCGAGCTCGGCGGTGTCGGAGGTCTTCAGGCCCAGCTTGTCCAGCTTGCGGCCGACCGAGTAGCCCTCGGACTTGGTGTCCACGGCGAACAGGGAGATGCCGAAGCGGCGGTCCTCGGCGGAGGACGGGGAGGTGCGGGCGGCCACGATCACGCGGTCGGCGTGCACACCGCCGGTGATGAAGGTCTTGGCGCCGTTGAGGACGTAGTGCGTGCCGTCCTCGGAGAGCTTGGCGGTGGTCTTCATGCCCGCGAGGTCGGAGCCGGTGCCCGGCTCGGTCATCGCGAGAGCCCACATCTCCTCGGCGGAGACGAACTTCGGCAGGAAGCGCTTCTTCTGCTCGTCGGTGGCGAGCATCTTGATGTACGGCAGACCCAGCAGGACGTGCACTCCGGAGCCGCCGAACTGGACACCCGCGCGCGAGGTCTCCTCGTACATCACGGCCTCGAACTTGTACGAGTCGATGCCGGCGCCGCCGTACTCCTCGTCCACGCGGATGCCGAAGATGCCGAGCTCGGCGAGCTTGTAGTAGAAGTCGCGCGGCGCCTGGCCGGCCGCGAACCACTCGTCGTAGACGGGGACGACCTCGGCCTCGATGAAGGCGCGCAGGGTCTCCCGGAACGCCTCGTGGTCCTCGTTGAACACAGTACGGCGCACCGCCGCCACCTCCACCTGACTGAAAGAGTGCATGTCTAAGCGCTTGCTCAGATCAACCGTACCGGCGGGTAGGGAAGGGCGTCCAGAGGTGATCCCGTAACGCTCGTCACGCCGCCGCGGCCGCGAAGGCGCCCCGCGCCATCCGGTGCAGCAAGGCGGCCGTGGCCGCGCGTCCCGGCAGGGAACCCGGGCGGCCCAGGTGCGGGGTGGAGTTCAGGAGGCCGAAGACGGAGTGCACGGCCGAGCGGGCCGCCGGCTCCAGGAGGCCGGGGTAGACCTCGCGCAGGACCTCCACCCACAGCTCGACGTACTGCCGCTGGAGCTGGCGGACCAGCTTGCGGTCGCTGTCGCGCAGGCGGTCCAGCTCGCGGTCGTGCAGGGTGATGAGGGGGCGGTCGTCGAGGGCGAAGTCGATGTGGCCCTCGATCAGGGAGTCGAGCAGCGCCTCGGGGTCGCCGCCGCCGGACTCGGCGACCCGCCTCTTGCCGCCGGTCAGGAGCTGGCCGCTGATGCCCACCAGCAGCTCCGCGAGCATCGCGTCCTTGCCCGCGAAGTGGCGGTAGAGGCCGGGGCCGCTGATGCCGACCGCGGCGCCTATCTCGTCCACGCCCACGCCGTGGAACCCACGCTCGGCGAAGAGCCGCGCGGCCTCCTTGAGGATCTGCTCGCGGCGGGTGGGGGCGTCGGTTCTGGTGGCCATGGAGGCAATTCTAGACAGGGAGGTTAGCGGTCGTTAACCTGAAGGAAATGGTTAACGCTCATTAACAGGCGATCACTGGGTGAGGGGACCGCGGGACATGGATCAGGCACCCGAGCTGACGAGCGCGGCGGACCCCGCGTCGGCGGCCTGGAAGGCCAACGAGGAGGCCCACCGGGCCCTCGTGGACGAGCTGCGCGACAAGCTCGCCGCTGCCCGGCTGGGCGGCGGGGAGCGGGCGCGCGAGCGGCACACCGCGCGCGGGAAGCTGTTGCCGAGGGACCGGGTGGACACCCTGCTCGACCCCGGCTCGCCCTTCCTGGAGCTGGCTCCGCTCGCCGCCGACGGGATGTACGAAGGACAGGCCCCGGCGGCCGGGGTCATCGCCGGGATCGGGCGGGTGAGCGGGCGCGAGTGCGTGGTCGTCGCCAATGACGCCACCGTCAAGGGCGGCACGTACTACCCGATGACGGTGAAGAAGCACCTGCGCGCCCAGGAGGTCGCCCTCGACAACCGGCTGCCCTGCATCTACCTGGTGGACTCCGGCGGCGCCTTCCTGCCCATGCAGGACGAGGTCTTCCCGGACCGCGAGCACTTCGGGCGGATCTTCTACAACCAGGCCCGGATGTCCGGCGCGGGCATCCCGCAGATCGCGGCGGTCCTCGGGTCCTGCACGGCGGGGGGCGCGTACGTCCCCGCCATGAGCGACGAGGCCGTGATCGTCCGCAACCAGGGCACGATCTTCCTCGGCGGCCCCCCGCTGGTGAAGGCCGCCACCGGTGAGGTCGTCACCGCGGAGGAGCTCGGCGGCGGCGAGGTGCACGCACGCGTGTCGGGCGTCACCGACCACCTCGCCGAGGACGACGCCCACGCGCTGAGGATCGTGCGGAACATCGCCGCCACGCTGCCCGCGCGCGGGCCGCTGCCCTGGTCCGTCGAGCCCGCGGTGGAGCCCAAGGTCGACCCCTACGGCCTCTACGGCGCGGTGCCGGTGGACTCCCGCACCCCCTACGACGTCCGCGAGATCATCGCGCGCATCACCGACGGCTCCCGGTTCGCCGAGTTCAAGGCCGAGTTCGGGCAGACCCTCGTCACCGGCTTCGCCCGGATCCAGGGGCACCCGGTCGGGATCATCGGCAACAACGGCATCCTGTTCTCCGAGTCCGCCCAGAAGGGCGCCCACTTCATCGAGCTGTGCGACCAGCGCGGCATCCCGCTGCTCTTCCTCCAGAACATCTCGGGCTTCATGGTCGGCAAGGACTACGAGGCGGGCGGCATCGCCAAGCACGGCGCCAAGATGGTCACCGCGGTCGCCTGCACACGCGTGCCCAAGCTGACCGTGGTGGTGGGCGGTTCCTACGGCGCGGGCAACTACTCCATGTGCGGCCGGGCCTACTCCCCCCGCTTCCTGTGGATGTGGCCCAACGCCAAGATCTCCGTCATGGGCGGCGAACAGGCCGCCTCCGTCCTCGCGACCGTCAAGCGGGACCAGCTGGAGTCCCGCGGGGAGGCCTGGCCCACCGAGGACGAGGAGACCTTCAAGGACCCGATCCGCGCCCAGTACGAGCGCCAGGGCAACGCCTACTACGCGACCGCCCGCCTCTGGGACGACGGGGTCATCGACCCGCTCGACACCCGTCAGGTGCTCGGACTTGCCCTGACCGCATGCGCCAACGCGCCGCTGGGCGACCCCCAGTTCGGCGTCTTCCGGATGTGAGGACCCATGTTTGACACAGTGCTTGTCGCCAACCGGGGCGAGATCGCGGTCCGCGTCATCCGCACCCTCCGCGCGCTGGGCGTGCGCTCGGTCGCCGTCTTCTCCGACGCGGACGCCGACGCACGGCACGTCAGGGAGGCCGACACCGCCGTACGGCTCGGTGCGGCGCCGGCCGCGGAGAGCTATCTGTCCGCCGAGCGGCTCCTGGAGGCGGCAGCCCGCACCGGCGCCCAGGCCGTCCACCCCGGCTACGGCTTCCTCGCGGAGAACGCGGCCTTCGCGCGTGCCTGCGGGGATGCCGGGCTGGTCTTCATCGGGCCTCCCGCGGACGCCATCGCGTTGATGGGCGACAAGATCCGCGCCAAGGAGACGGTCCAGGCGGCCGGGGTGCCGGTCGTCCCCGGCGGCCGTGACCCCGAACTGGTCGAGGCAGCGCGCGCGTTGGGCGCCCCCGTGCTCCTGAAGCCCAGCGCGGGCGGCGGCGGCAAGGGCATGCGGCTGGTGCGGGACCTCACCGTCCTGGAGGAGGAGATCGCCGCCGCCCGCCGGGAGGCCCGCGCCTCCTTCGGCGACGACACGCTGCTCGTGGAGCGGTGGGTGGACCGGCCCCGGCACATCGAGATCCAGGTGCTGGCGGACGGCCACGGAAACGTGATCCACCTCGGCGAACGCGAGTGCTCGCTCCAGCGGCGGCACCAGAAGGTCGTCGAGGAGGCGCCCAGCGTCCTGCTGGACGAGGCCACGCGCGCGTCCATGGGCGAGGCGGCGGTGGAGGCGGCCCGCTCCTGCGGCTACCGGGGCGCGGGCACCGTGGAGTTCATCGTGCCGGGCGACGACCCGTCCTCGTACTACTTCATGGAGATGAACACCCGCCTCCAGGTGGAGCACCCGGTCACCGAACTCGTCACCGGCCTGGACCTGGTGGAGTGGCAGCTGAGGGTCGCGGCGGGCGAGCGGCTCGCCTTCGGCCAGGAGGACATCGCACTGACCGGACACGCGATCGAGGCCCGCATCTGCGCGGAGGACCCCGCGCGCGGCTTCCTGCCGTCCGGCGGCACCGTGGTGAGGCTGCGCGAGCCCCGGGGCGACGGCGTCCGCACCGACTCCGGGCTCAGCGAGGGCACCGAGGTCGGCAGCCTGTACGACCCGATGCTGTCCAAGGTCATCGCGTACGGCCCCGACCGGGAGACCGCGCTCAGGAAGCTGAGGGCGGCCCTCGCGGAGACGGTGACCCTGGGCGTGCAGACCAACGCCGGGTTCCTGCGCCGGCTCCTCGCCCATCCGGACGTGGTGAAGGGCGAGTTGGACACCGGGCTCGTGGAGCGGGTGGTGGACGAGCTGGTCCCCACCGACGTACCGGACGAGGTGTACGAGGCGGCGGCGGCCGTACGGCTCGCGCAGTTGCAGCCGGAAGGCGGCGGCTGGACGGATCCGTTCTCGGTGCCGAGCGGGTGGCGGATGGGGGGCACTCCGAAGCCCGTCGGCTTCCATCTGCGGGTGCAGGACCCGGTCGAGTACGTGCCGCGCGGCACCCACACCGTCACCGACGACCAGGTCACCGTCACCCTCGACGGCGTCCGGCACACCTTCCACCGCGCCGCCGACTGGATCGGCCGCGACGGCGACGCCTGGCAGGTGCGGGACCACGACCCGGTGGCCGCGTCCCTCACCCGGGCCGCCCACGCCGGCGCCGACTCGCTCACCGCGCCCATGCCCGGCACGGTGACCGTCGTGAAGGTCGCCGTCGGGGACGAGGTGGCCGCGGGGCAGAGTCTGCTCGTCGTCGAGGCGATGAAGATGGAGCACGTCATCTCCGCCCCGCACGCCGGCACGGTCGCCGAACTGGACGTCACGCCGGGCACCACGGTCGCCATGGACCAGGTGCTGGCCGTGATCGCACCCCTTGAGGAGGTGGCGCGGTGACCCTGCCCATGACGGTCCCCGAAGCCGGTCTGCCCACCCGCGTCCGCATCCACGAGGTCGGCGCCCGTGACGGCCTCCAGAACGAGAAGTCGACCGTGCCGACGGAGGTGAAGGCGGAGTTCGTGCGCCGCCTCGCCGAGGCCGGGCTGACCACCATCGAGGCGACGAGCTTCGTCCACCCGAAGTGGGTGCCCCAACTCGCGGACGCGGAGCAGCTGTTCCCACAGGTCAGCGACCTGCCCGTGGATCTGCCGGTCCTCGTCCCGAACGAACGCGGCCTGGACCGCGCGCTGGCCCTCGGAGCCCGCCGCGTCGCCGTGTTCGCCAGCGCCACCGAGTCCTTCGCCAAGGCCAACCTCAACCGCACGGTCGACGAGGCACTGGCGATGTTCGAACCGGTCGTCGGCCGGGCCAAGGCCGAGGGCGTGCACGTGCGCGGCTATCTGTCGATGTGCTTCGGCGACCCCTGGGAGGGCGCGGTCCCGGTCCCCCAGGTCGTCAAGGTCTGCCGCGCCCTGCTCGACATGGGCTGCGACGAACTGAGCCTCGGCGACACCATCGGGGTGGCGACCCCGGGCCACGTACGCGCGCTGCTCACCGAGCTCGACGTGCCGGTCGAGAAGGTGGGCGTGCACTTCCACGACACCTACGGCCAGGCCCTCGCCAACACCTACGCCGCCCTCCAGCACGGCGTCACCACCGTGGACGCCTCCGCGGGCGGCCTCGGCGGCTGCCCCTACGCCAAGTCCGCCACCGGCAACCTCGCCACCGAAGACCTCGTGTGGATGCTTCAGGGCCTCGGCATCGACACCGGCGTCGACCTCGGCCGTCTTGTCGCCACCAGCGTCTGGATGGCCGAACACCTGGGCCGACCCAGCCCGTCCCGCACCGTCCGCGCCCTCTCCCACCAGGAGTGAACCCCCGATGGACCACCGCCTCTCCCCCGAGCTGGAAGAACTCCGCCGTACCGTCGAGGAGTTCGCCCATGACGTAGTGGCGCCGAAGATCGGCGAGTACTACGAGCACCACGAGTTCCCCTACGAGATCGTCCGAGAGATGGGCCGCATGGGCCTGTTCGGGCTGCCGTTCCCCGAGGAGTACGGCGGGATGGGCGGCGACTACCTGGCGCTCGGCCTCGCCCTTGAGGAACTCGCGCGCGTGGACTCGTCGGTGGCGATCACCCTGGAGGCCGGCGTCTCCCTGGGCGCCATGCCGCTGCACCTGTTCGGCACCGAGGAGCAGAAGCGCGAGTGGCTGCCCCGGCTGTGCTCGGGCGAGATCCTGGGCGCCTTCGGCCTGACCGAGCCGGACGGCGGCAGCGACGCCGGGGCGACCCGGACGACGGCCCGCCTCGACCCCGACACCGACGAGTGGGTCATCAACGGCACCAAGTGCTTCATCACCAACTCCGGTACCGACATCACGGGGTTGGTCACCGTCACCGCGGTCACCGGCCGCAAGCCCGACGGCAAGCCGCTGATCTCCTCGATCATCGTCCCCTCGGGCACCCCCGGCTTCACGGTCGCGGCACCGTACTCGAAGGTCGGCTGGAACGCCTCGGACACCCGTGAGCTGTCCTTCTCCGACGTCCGCGTCCCGGCGGCCAACCTGCTGGGCGAACAGGGCCGCGGCTACGCCCAGTTCCTGCGGATCCTCGACGAGGGCCGGATCGCCATCGCGGCGCTCGCGACCGGGCTCGCCCAGGGCTGTGTGGACGAGTCCGTGAAGTACGCGAAGGAGCGGGAGGCGTTCGGCAGGCCCATCGGCGCCAACCAGGCGATCCAGTTCAAGGTCGCCGACATGGAGATGAAGGCCCACACCGCCCGGCTCGCCTGGCGGGACGCGGCCTCGCGGCTGGTGGCCGGCGAGCCCTTCAAGAAGGAGGCGGCCCTCGCCAAGCTGTACTCCTCCACGATCGCCGTGGACAACGCCCGGGACGCCACCCAGATCCACGGCGGCTACGGCTTCATGAACGAGTACCCGGTGGCCCGGATGTGGCGCGACTCCAAGATCCTGGAGATCGGGGAGGGCACGAGCGAGGTCCAAAGGATGCTGATCGCAAGGGAGTTGGGGCTGGCGGGCTAGACCACGACCCACCGGGCACCCACCGCCCGGACGACGGGGCGAGGCCCCCGCCCTCTGGACATCTTGTGAGGTTAGGCTAACCTACCTTCCAACTTGTCCGGCGGGCGCTTCGCCCCGTTCGAAAGCAGCCACACATGTCCAACGCAAGAGTCGCCCACCTCACCCGCCGCGGCATCCTCGCCGCGGGTGGCGCCCTCGGCCTCGGTGCCGTGCTCGCAGCCTGCGGAGACGACGACTCCAGCGCGACGGGCGCGGGCAAAGAGACCACGGCGGCCAAGTCCGGCCCCTGGTCCTTCAAGGACGACCGCGGCACGACCGTGAAGCTGGACAAGGTCCCGACCAAGATCGTCGCCTTCACCGGCGTCGCGGCCGCGCTCCACGACTACGGCATCGAGGTCAAGGGCGTCTTCGGCCCCACCAAGACCAAGGACGGCAAGGCCGACGTCCAGGCCGGCGACATGGACGTCAGCAAGCTGACGGTCTTCGGCAACGTCTGGGACCAGTTCAACGTCGAGGAGTACGCGGCCTTCGGGCCCGAGGTCCTCATCACCACGATGTTCGACAGCGCCGGCACCCTCTGGTACGTCCCGGCGGCCTCCGCGTCCAAGATCGCCAAGCTGGCGCCGAGCGTCGGCATCTCCGTGTACGACCGTCAGATCACCGCGCCGCTCCAGAAGGTGTGGGAGCTGGCCGAGTCCCTCGGCGCGGACATGACGGCGGCGAAGGTCACCGACGCGAAGAAGCGGTTCGAAACGGCGTCGGAGCGGCTGCGGGCGGCCGCCAAGGCCCACCCCGACATCAAGGTGCTCGCCGGGTCCGCCGCGCAGGACGTCTTCTACGTCTCCGGCTCCAACCTCTCCATCGACCTGGAGTACTTCAAGGCGCTCGGCGTGAACTTCGTGGAGCCGTCGGCGTCCGTGCTGAAGGCCTCCGGCGGTTGGTACGAGTCGCTCAGCTGGGAGAACGTCGACAAGTACAAGGCCGACATCATCATGATGGACGACCGTACGGCGACGATTCAGCCGGCCGACATCACCGAGGCGACCTGGAAGAAGCTGCCGGCGGTCAAGGCCGGGCAGGTCATCGCTCGTTCCCCCGAGCCGATCCTGTCGTACGACAAGTGTGTGGCGATGGTGGAGAACCTCGCGGAGGCGATTGAGACCGCGAAGAAGGTCAGTTAGGGCGCGTACTTGGCTGCCGGTCCGTTGTGGCTGGTCGCGCAGTTCCCCGCGCCCCCAGGTAGGCGTACCTGACGTCGATTCAGGAGTTAACCGATGACTACGGCCGTAGCCGCCCCGTTCCGCTTCTTCTCCCTCCAAGTGGCACGGACGAGGCGGCTTGGTCCGTCCTTGGTCCGCGTCACCTTCACTGGCGACGACCTGATCGCATTCCACTCACACGGGCACGATCAGTCGCTGTCGCTCTTCCTCCCCGCCGAAGGGCGGGACGAGCCCGGGGTTCCCGTGGAGCTCGGGGACGGGTGGTGGCAGGCCTGGCGGGAGCAGCCCGATGACGTACGGGCGGTGATGCGGTCGTACACCCTGCGGGGTCTGCGCCGCGAACCCGACGAGATCGACATCGACTTCGTGCTGCATGAGCCCGCCGGGCCCGCGTCCCGGTGGGCCGCACGCGCCTGTGCCGGGGACAGGGTCCAGTTGCTCGGGCCCGCCATCGCCGACAACCGGGCCATTCGGTTCCGGCCGCCCGCCGACACCGATCTCATGCTGCTGTGGGGCGACGAGACCGCGCTGCCCGCCGTCTCCGCGATCCTCGAAGCCCTTCCCGCCGGTCAGCGGGCCCGGGTCTGGCTGGAGGTGCACGACGCCGGGGACATCCAGGATCTGGCGACCGAGGCGGACGCCGAGATCACCTGGCTCGTCGGGGAGAAGGCGCTCGGTGTCGTCCGGGAGGCCCAACTGCCGCCCGCCGAGCGGCCGTACGTCTGGATCGCGGGCGAGTCCGGGTGCGTGAAGGAGCTGCGCCGGCATTTCGTGCGCGAGCGCGGGATCGACCGGCGGCGGGTCACCTTCGTGGGGTACTGGCGGCTCGGCATGACCGAGGAGCAGTTGCGCGCGGCCGAATGACCCCCGTCGACGTGACGGCGGTCACGGCAGGGGCGGGTTTCGCGCGTGACTAGTTAGGTTAGGCTTACCTAAGTTGAAGCCGGGAACACTACCCCCGCTCCTGCCCCCGTCCCGCACGGATCGTCCCCACCGGAGGACCCCAGCATGCGCTCGCACCTGCTCAATGACACGACCGCGGAGACGTACCGACGCTCCGTGACCGAGGGAATCGAGCGGGTGGCGGCCAAACTCGCCACCACCTCCCGTCCGTTCACCGGCGTCACCGTCGACGCCCTCTCCCCCCGCATCGACGCGATCGACCTCGACAAGCCCCTGCTGGACACGACGGCGGTGCTCGACGAGCTGGAGGACGTCTACCTCCGGGACGCGATCTACTTCCACCACCCCCGCTACCTCGCCCACCTCAACTGCCCGGTCGTCATCCCGGCCGTGCTCGGCGAGGCCATCCTCTCCGCCGTCAACTCCTCCCTGGACACCTGGGACCAGTCGGCCGGCGGCACCCTGATCGAGCGCAAGCTGATCGACTGGACGACCGCGCGCATCGGCCTGGGCCCGTTCGCCGACGGCGTGTTCACCTCCGGCGGCACCCAGTCCAACCTTCAGGCCCTGCTCCTCGCCCGTGAGGAGGCCAAGGCGGACACGACGGCCAAGCTGCGGGTCTTCGCCTCCGAGGTCAGCCACTTCAGCGTGAAGAAGTCCGCCAAACTCCTCGGCCTGGGCGCCGATGCGGTCGTCTCCATCCCCGTGGGCGCCGACAAGCGGATGCAGACCGTCGCCCTCGCCCGCGAACTGGAGCGCTGCCGGCAGGACGGCCTCGTGCCCATGGCCGTCGTCGCCACCGCCGGCACCACCGACTTCGGCTCCATCGACCCGCTGCCCGAGATCGCCGAGCTCTGCGAGCAGTACGGCGCCTGGATGCACGTCGACGCGGCCTACGGCTGCGGACTGCTGGCCTCGCTGAAGTACCGGGACCGCATCGACGGCATCGAGCGCGCCGACTCCGTCACCGTCGACTACCACAAGTCCTTCTTCCAGCCGGTGAGTTCGTCCGCCGTGCTGGTCAAGGACGCCGCCACGCTCCGGCACGCCACCTACCACGCGGAGTACCTCAACCCGCGCCGCATGGTGCAGGAACGCATCCCCAACCAGGTGGACAAGTCCCTCCAGACCACCCGCCGCTTCGACGCCCTCAAGCTGTGGATGACCCTCAGGGTGATGGGCGCCGACGGCATCGGCAAGCTCTTCGACGAGGTCTGCGACCTGGCCGTCGAGGGCTGGCGGCTGCTCGCCGCCGACCCGCGCTTCGACGTCGTGGTCGAGCCCACGCTCTCCACGCTCGTCTTCCGATACATCCCGGCCTCGGTCACCGACCCCGCCGAGATCGACCGCGCCAACCTGTACGCCCGCAAGGCCCTGTTCGCCTCCGGCGACGCGGTGGTCGCGGGCACCAAGGTGGGCGGCCGCCACTACCTGAAGTTCACCCTGCTCAACCCCGAGACGACGGTCGAGGACATGTCCGTCGTCCTCGACCTGATCGCCGGCCACGCCGAGCAGTACCTGGGAGAGTCCCTTGACCGCGCGTCCTGAAGCCCCGAGCAAGACCTACGACTTCGTGGGGATCGGGCTCGGCCCGTTCAACCTGGGCCTCGCCTGCCTGACCGAACCCATCGCCGAACTCGACGGCATCTTCCTGGAGTCGAAGCCCGACTTCGAGTGGCACGCCGGCATGTTCCTGGACGGCGCCCACCTCCAGACCCCGTTCATGTCGGACCTGGTCACCCTCGCCGACCCGACCTCGCCGTACTCCTTCCTCAACTACCTGAAGGAGAAGGGGCGGCTGTACTCGTTCTACATCCGCGAGAACTTCTACCCGCTGCGGGTGGAGTACGACGACTACTGCCGCTGGGCCGCGAACAAGCTGAGCAGCGTCCGCTTCGGCACCTCGGTCACCGAGGTGACGTACGACAGTGACGTGTACGTCGTGACGACGGCCACGGGTGATGTCTTCCGCGCCCGCCATCTGGTCCTCGGCACCGGCACCTCCCCGCACTACCCGGAGGCGGTGCGCGGCCTGGGCGGCGACTTCTTCCACAACTCCCGCTACGTGCAGCACAAGGCGGAGCTCCAGCGGAAGGAGTCGATCACGATCGTCGGCTCCGGTCAGTCCGCGGCGGAGATCTACTACGACCTCCTCAGCGAGATCGACGTCCACGGCTACCGGCTGAACTGGGTCACCCGCTCGCCGCGCTTCTTCCCCCTCGAATACACCAAGCTCACGCTGGAGATGACCTCCCCGGAGTACATCGACTACTACCGCGAGCTGCCCGAGGCCACCCGCTACCGGCTCACCGCCGAGCAGAAGGGCCTGTTCAAGGGGATCGACGGCGACCTGATCAACGAGATCTTCGACCTGCTCTACCAGAAGAACCTCGGCGGCCCGGTCCCCACCCGGCTGCTCACCAACTCCTCGCTGAACAGCGCGCGTCACGAGAACGGCACGTACACGCTCGGCTTCCGCCAGGAGGAGCAGCAGAAGGACTTCGAGATCGAGTCCGAGGGCCTGGTGCTCGCCACCGGATACCGGTACGCCGAGCCGGAGTTCCTGGCCCCGGTCAGGGACCGCCTGGTCCACGACTCGCACGGCAACTTCGACGTGTCCCGCACCTACGCGATCGACGTGACGGGCAGAGGCGTCTTCCTCCAGAACGCCGGCGTCCACACCCACAGCATCACCAGCCCCGACCTGGGCATGGGCGCCTACCGCAACAGCTGCATCATCCGGGAGCTGCTCGGCACCGAGTACTACCCGGTCGAGAAGACGATCGCGTTCCAGGAGTTCTCGGTATGACTTTCACGTTCCGGCCCCTCGACCCGCTGAAGGACGCCGAGTTGCTGCACGGGTGGGTCACCCACCCCAAGGCCGCGTTCTGGATGATGCAGGACGCGAAACTGGAGGACGTCGAGCGGGCCTACATGGACATCGCGGCCGACGAGCACCACCACGCGCTCCTCGGTCTCGACGCGGACGGCGAACCGGCGTTCCTGATGGAGAAGTACGACCCGGCCCACCGCGAGCTGGTCGGCCTGTACGAGCCGGGGCCCGGTGACATCGGCATGCACTTCCTCACCCCGGCCACCGACACGCCCGTGCACGGCTTCACCCGGTCCGTCATCACCGCCGTGATGGCCCACCTCTTCGAGGACCCGGCCGTCCAGCGGGTCGTCGTGGAACCCGACGTCTCCAACAAGGCCGTCCACGCCCTGAACGAAGCGGTCGGGTTCGTGCCCGAGCGCGAGATACAGAAGCCGGAGAAGAAGGCCCTGTTGAGCTTCTGCACACGGGAACGCTTCTTTGACATTCAACACAGCGTGGCGGCCACGGGGGTGTCCGCGTGAGCCTCGTCGACGCCGTGTCCCACCTGACCCCCGAGCGCTGGGAGACGGCCAACCGCCTGCTGATCCGCAAAGCCCTCGCCGAGTTCGCGCACGAGCGGCTGATCGAGCCCGAGGAGACCGACAAGGACCAGTACGTCGTCCGCAGCGACGACGGCAAGACCCGCTACGACTTCACGGCCGTCCGCCGTGCCCTCGACCACTGGCAGGTCGACGCCGACTCCCTCACCCGCCACCGCGACGGCACCGAACTCCCCCTCGCCGCCCTGGACTTCTTCATCGAGCTGAAGGACACCCTCGGCCTGAGCGACGAGATCCTGCCGGTCTACCTGGAGGAGATCTCCTCCACCCTCTCGGGCACCTGCTACAAGCTCACCAAGCCGCGCATCCCGGTCGCCGAGCTCGTCCGTTCGGGTTTCCAGGACATCGAGACCGGCATGACCGAGGGCCACCCCTGCTTCGTCGCCAACAACGGCCGGCTGGGCTTCGGCGTCCACGAGTACCTCTCGTACGCCCCCGAGACCGCGAGCCCGGTCCGCCTGGTCTGGCTCGCCGCCCACCGCTCGCGCGCCGCGTTCACAGCCGGGGTCGGCATCGAGTACGAGTCCTTCGTACGCCAGGAGCTGGGCGAGGAGACCGTCGAGCGCTTCCACGGCGTCCTGCGCGACAAGGGCCTCGACCCGGCCGACTACCTCCTCATCCCGGTCCACCCCTGGCAGTGGTGGAACAAGCTCAGCGTCACCTTCGCCGCCGAGGTCGCCCGCGAGCTGCTGGTGTGCTTGGGCGAGGGCGACGACGAGTACCTGGCCCAGCAGTCCATCCGGACCTTCTTCAACCGCTCGCACCCCGAGAAGCACTACGTGAAGACGGCCCTGTCCGTCCTCAACATGGGCTTCATGCGCGGACTGTCGGCCGCCTACATGGAGGCGACCCCGGCCATCAACGACTGGCTCGCCCAGCTCATCGACGGCGACCCGGTCCTGAAGTCCACGGGCCTGTCGATCATCCGCGAGCGGGCCGCCGTCGGCTACCGGCACCTGGAGTACGAGGCCGCAACCGACCGCTACTCGCCGTACCGCAAGATGCTGGCCGCACTGTGGCGCGAGAGCCCGGTCCCGTCCCTCCAGGACGGCGAGTCGCTCGCCACCATGGCCTCGCTGGTCCACGTCGACCACGAGGGCCGGTCCTTCGCGGGCGCGCTCATCGAGCGGTCGGGCCTCACCCCGACCGACTGGCTGCGCCGCTACCTGCGCGCCTACTACACCCCGCTCCTGCACAGCTTCTACGCCTACGACCTGGTGTTCATGCCGCACGGCGAGAACGTCATCCTGGTCCTCAAGGACGGCGTGGTCGAGCGGGCCGTCTACAAGGACATCGCCGAGGAGATCGCCGTCATGGACCCGGAGGCGGTGCTGCCGCCCACGGTGGAGCGGCTGCGGGTCGAGGTCCCCGACGACAAGAAGCTGCTGTCGATCTTCACGGACGTCTTCGACTGCTTCTTCCGCTTCCTCGCCGCGAACCTCGCCGCCGAGGGAGTCCTGGAGGAGGAGGACTTCTGGCGCACGGTCGCCGAGATCACCCGCGACTACCAGCACTCGGTGCCCGAACTGGCCGACAAGTTCCGGCAGTACGACATGTTCGCGCCCGAGTTCGCCTTGTCCTGCCTCAACCGGCTCCAGCTGCGCAACAACAGGCAGATGGTCGACCTGGCGGACCCCTCGGGCGCACTCCAGCTGGTCGGCACCCTGAACAATCCCATCGCGGGCCTGTAGCTGGGCCCCACCTGCCAGACGGGGCTCGGGAGTACGGTCCTCCCGAGCCCCGTCTTCCCCACCCCGGTCCGCTGCCCGCCCCCGACCCGAATGCCAGAATTTCCCCATGGCGGAAATCCTCCAGAAGGACGGCACATGGGTCTTCGACGGCGACGCGCTGCGGCTGACGCCGGGCCGGGACAAGAACGTCGGCCTGCTCCGCAGGACACTGGGTGAACTCGTCATCCCGCTCGGCGCGTTGGCGGGCATATCGTTCGAACAGGGCAAGAAGACAGGCAGGTTGAGGCTACGGCTGCGCGACGGCGCCGACCCCCTGCTGCACGCCACCGGCGGCCGGCTCACCGAGCCGCACGACCCCTACCAGCTGACCGTGGAGTCCGACCGCTACGGCGTCGCCGAGTACTTCGTGGACGAGGTCAGAAACGCCCTGCTCCTGGACCAGGTCCCGACCGACCCCGTGGACGGCTATCTGCTGCCGGGCCCCGCCGTCCCCCTCGCGGTGTCCGCCGGTGACGGCACCGCCGCCTTCGACGGCGAGCACATCCGTCTGGAGTGGAACTGGAAGACGGAGGACGCCAAGGCCTCCGCGGGACCCCGCACCCTCGCCGTGACCGATGTCGTCGCCGTGGAGTGGCAGCCCGCGGTCGGCCTGGAGAACGGCCATCTGCGCTTCACCGTCCGGCACGCCCCGACCAAGGCCCCGCCCAAGTACGACCCCAACGCGGTGGAGCTGTGGGGCTTCAAGAAGGACCCGCTGATGGCCCTGGTCGCGGCGGCGGTCCAGGCCAGGCTTCCGCACCCGGCCCGGGCCGCCGCCGTACCGGCGAACAGGGAGCCACGACCGGAAACGCCTTCTTCTCCGGTCGCCTCCGCCGAGGACGGCCATGACGCACTCCTGCGCCGGCTGCGCGAGCTCGGCGAGCTGCACCGCACGGGTGTCCTGACGGACGAGGAGTTCACGATGGCCAAGCAGGCGATCCTCAAGCGGATGTGAACGGCCCTGCGGGGGCCGTCACTTCGCCTTGCGCGCCACCGTGAAGTGGTCGATGCGGTCGCCGGTCTCGGCGATGCCCGACACCTTCAGCCGGGCGTAGTGGCCGCGCGGGGCGGGCTCCACGTCCACGCGCAGGAAGGAGTAGTTGAGGTAGCGCACCCGGGACCAGACGACGGTCTCGTTGACCTTGCCGTCCTTGGTGTTGATGAAGGAGGCGACCGAGTCGACCTCGTTCAGGTGCCCCTCGTAGGAGTCCGGCGCGGTGAACGCGTACAGGCTGCGGCCGGCGGCGCCCGCGGTGACGTAGACGACGCCCTCGGTCTCGGGGTACGCGGTCTCGCCGATCGGGAGCTTCTTGACGACCTTGTCGCCCTTGATGACGTCGGTGCGCTCGTACTGGTGGTTGTGGCCGTTGATGACCAGGTCCACCGTGTACTTCTCGAACAGCGGCACCCACTCCTGGCGCACGCCCCCCTCCGAGGCGTGCGCGGTGGAGGTGCAGTAGGCGCAGTGGTGGAAGAACACCACGATGAAGTCGATGTCCTTGGACGCCCGGTACTTCTTCAGCTGCGCCTCGAACCACTTGGTCTGGGTGCCGCCGGAGATGCCGAGGTTGGCCGGGATCTCGAAGGAGACGTCGTTCGGGTCCAGCGAGATGATCGCGGTGTTGCCGTGCACGAAGGAGTAGACGCCCGGCAGGTTCTTCTTGTCCGGCCCGTTGTCGGGGAGCGAGAAGCGGGCCTCCTCGCCGCCGTAGCCGTTGGGCGAGTACCAGGCCTCCATGTCGTGGTTACCGTAACTGACCATCCACGGCACGGACTTGGCGACCGACTCGGTCTGGGCGAGGAACTGGTCCCACACCCGGGAGTCGAAGCCGGTGTCGGCGGCCTTGCCGGCGCCCGCCGGGTCGGCGTAGGCGATGTCGCCGGCGTGCAGGTGGAAGGCCGGGTTCTGGCCGAGGATCAGGCTGTCGTTGGCCAGGCCGTGGTAGCTGACGCCCTGGTCGCCGAAGGCGGTGAAGGTGAACTTCTCCTTGTGCGCGGGCGCGGTGGTGAAGGTGCCCAGGGTGCCCGCCAGGTGCGGCTCGGCCGGGTCGAAGCCCTGGTGGCCGACGCCGTAGTAGTAGGTCCGGCCCGGCTTGAGGTGGGTCAGCTTGGCGTGGACGTAGTACTGGGTGTGGTCAGCGCTGACGCCGACACCGGCCGGGGTGTACAGGGCGCGCACCTCGGCCTCGATCTTGCGGGAGAGGTCCCAGGGGTGGGCGCCGATGCGGACGAAGGGCTTCTTGACGGCGACCGGGACCTGCCACGAGATCGTCATCTCGGTGCGGGCGTCGGCGCCGTAGGCGAGGTGGCGGCCGAAGGGGGCCACCAGGGAGCCGTCGACGGTCGCGGCGGAGGCGAAGGTCCGGGTGGGCGTGGCGGCCTGGGCGACGGCGCCGGGTACGAACGCGCCACCGGTGACGGCGCCCAGCGTGACGGCACCGCCCCTGATCATGGTGCGCCGGGAGAATCTGGCGCGCAGGTACTCGTGCTGTTCGGCCATGCTCATGCGCTCGGCGAGCTGGTCCGGTACTCCCATGCGAGGAATGTCCATGGCGTCTGAAACTCGTCTCCCTGGGCGACGGACCGCAGGACGCAGGATGGACAGCTCGCGAACAGGCACTCATGAGAGATTCAATGTTCTCCCAAGGACCATTAACAGACGCTTGCCCGAAACCGGGCAGGATTCTTGCGAAAGCCGCTCCGGTCCCTCAGGATCTACCGGGTGCACGACGAACTCGTTGATCATCTGACGCGGTCCACGCCCCTGAGCCGGGGCGAGGCGCTGCGGGTGGTCCAGGACGTGCTCGCCTACTTCGACGAGACGACCGCGGAGTTCGTCCGTCGCCGCCACCGCGAGCTCCAGGCCCAGGGCCTGGTCAACGCGGAGATCTTCGACCGGATCGAGGCGGATCTGAAATACCGGGCGGTCGCGCCGCCGGAGCTTACGCTCAGGCAGTTGCGCCGCATCGTCTACGGCTAGGAATACCCATATATGTGCGGAATCGTCGGTTACATCGGCAAGCGTGACGTCGCCCCCCTGCTGCTGGAGGGACTCCAGCGGCTGGAGTACCGCGGCTACGACTCGGCGGGCATCGTCGTCACCTCGCCGAAGACGGCGGGCCTGAAGATGGTCAAGGCCAAGGGCCGGGTGCGCGACCTGGAGGCCAAGGTCCCGGCCCGCTTCAAGGGCACGACCGGCATCGCCCACACCCGCTGGGCGACCCACGGCGCCCCCTCCGACGTGAACGCCCACCCGCACCTGGACGCCGAGGGCAAGGTCGCCGTCGTCCACAACGGCATCATCGACAACGCCTCCGACCTGCGCCGCAAGCTGGAGGCGGACGGCGTCGAGTTCCTCTCCGAGACCGACACCGAGGTCCTCGTCCACCTGATCGCGCGCTCCCAGGCGGAGAAGCTGGAGGACAAGGTCCGCGACACCCTGCGGGTGATCGAGGGCACCTACGGCATCGCCGTGATGCACGCCGACTTCAGCGACCGCATCGTGGTGGCCCGCAACGGCTCCCCGGTCGTCCTCGGCATCGGCGAGAAGGAGATGTTCGTCGCCTCGGACATCGCCGCGCTGGTCGCCCACACCCGGCAGATAGTGACGCTGGACGACGGCGAGATGGCCACCCTCAAGGCCGACGACTTCCGCACCTACACGACCGAGGGCACCCGTACGACGGCCGAGCCCACCACGGTCGAGTGGGAGGCCGCCTCCTACGACATGGGCGGCCACGACACCTACATGCACAAGGAGATCCACGAGCAGGCCGACGCCGTGGACCGTGTGCTGCGCGGCCGCATCGACGACCGCTTCTCCACCGTGCACCTCGGCGGCCTGAACCTGGACGCCCGGGAGGCCCGCCAGATCCGCCGCGTGAAGATCCTCGGCTGCGGCACCTCGTACCACGCGGGCATGATCGGCGCCCAGATGATCGAGGAGCTGGCCCGCATCCCCGCGGACGCCGAGCCCGCCTCGGAGTTCCGCTACCGCAACGCGGTCGTCGACCCCGACACCCTCTACATCGCGGTCTCCCAGTCCGGTGAGACCTACGACGTCCTCGCGGCCGTCCAGGAGCTGAAGCGCAAGGGCGCCCGGGTCCTCGGCGTGGTGAACGTGGTCGGCTCGGCGATCGCCCGCGAGGCCGACGGCGGCATCTATGTGCACGCCGGCCCCGAGGTGTGCGTGGTCTCCACCAAGTGCTTCACCAACACCACGGTGGCCTTCGCGCTGCTCGCCCTGCACCTGGGCCGCACCCGCGACCTCTCCGTCCGCGACGGCAAGCGGATCATCGAGGGTCTGCGCAGGCTGCCCGCGCAGATCACCGAGATGCTGGAGCAGGAGGAGCACATCAAGAAGCTGGCCGAGCAGTACGCCGAGGCCCGCTCGATGCTCTTCATCGGCCGCGTCCGGGGCTACCCGGTGGCCCGTGAGGCCTCCCTGAAGCTCAAGGAGGTCTCCTACATCCACGCGGAGGCCTACCCGGCCTCCGAGCTCAAGCACGGCCCCCTGGCGCTGATCGAGCCCGCCCTCCCCACGGTCGCGATCGTCCCCGACGACGACCTGCTGGAGAAGAACCGCGCCGCCCTGGAGGAGATCAAGGCCCGCAGCGGCCGCATCCTGGCGGTGGCCCACCAGCACCAGGAGAAGGCCGACGAGACGATCGTCGTCCCGAAGAACGAGGACGAGCTGGACCCCATCCTGATGGGCATCCCGCTCCAACTCCTCGCCTACCACACGGCGTTGGCCCTGGGCCGGGACATCGACAAGCCGCGCAACCTCGCGAAGTCGGTGACGGTGGAGTAGGCGCCGCTCCCGCACAAGGGACGGACCCCTCGTGGCGCCACCGCGCACGGGGGGTCCGTTCGATCGCGCCGGAGCCGCCCAATACACCGGCGCCGACTGCCACTTGGCCGGTGACCGTCACGCCCCGGCCGGCAGCCCATGACGGCTATATGCCCTTCACAAGGGCGCAAACACGTCTACGCGCGAGTAGATTCACCCATCTCACCAGGGCGAACCGCGCGTTACGGAATGACGATGACGGGCCGCTTCGCCCGCTTGGCGAGCCGCCCCGCGACGGAGCCGAAGATGCGCCCGACGATGCCGTGGGTGGAGCCGACGACGATCGCGTCCGCCTCGTACTCCCGCCCGACCTCCTCGAGTTCGTGGCAGATGTCGCCGCCGCGCTCGACGAGGATCCAGGGCACCTCGGCCAGGTAGTCCGCACAGGCGAGCTCCAGGCCGAGCACCTCGGTGCGGTGGTCGGGGACGTCGACGAAGACCGGTGGCTCGCAGCCGGCCCACACGGTGGTGGGCAGCCGGTTGGCGACATGCACGATGATCAGGCCCGAGCCCGAGCGATGCGCCATGCCGATCGCGTACGCGAGGGCGCGCTCGCTGGAGGTGGAGCCGTCGAACCCGACGACGACGCCGTGCTTGAAGGCGGGGTCGCAGGAATGGCGTGGCTCTTCCGCCGCCAGGGGCTCGGCCGCCGTGGGATCGGCGACGGGCCGCTTGCGGTCCGCTGGTTCGGAGAATTCGTGACCGGCCATGGCTGTCTCGGCGTTGTGATCCTTGTATGGGAGGGACGGCCCTGTGCGGCGGAGCTGTGTCCGGGAATCGTCTTTCCCGCCCCATACCCCCAAGGGTACGGCGCCACGCCTCCTTAGCCCAGATCCCGCCCTCGCACTGTGGGGGTTCCAGGGAGCATGCACGAGGGGGCGCCCGTAACGCAATGGTTGCTGCGCTGTACAGGCGGTTTGCACAGGATTCGCGCTCCGGCCCCGCCTCCGGGCCCCGGCCCGGACCCCGGACGGCCCCTCGACACAGTGACCGACGGGTCGAACACGCGTTGAATGCGTGAGCCACGCCGCGGGGAGACGCCACAGGGAGCATGCGATGACCGGACACCGACCGCCCTCCGAGGACACCGGCACGGACGTGATCCGCTGGGCCGCCTTCAGCTGCGTCCTCGTGCCCGTGGTGCTGGTCTGGTACGGCACCTCGCTCGCCGGCGCCACCGGCACCGCGCTCGGCCTCGCCGCCGTCACGGCCGTCTGCCGTATTCTCCTGCGCCAGTCGGAACGCGGCGCGGCCCGGCTGCACGGGCGGGAAGGGGCGCCCCACCGTGGCCGCCGTCACAGGAGTGGCACCGGGGCCCGTCGAGGCGGTCGTCACACCGGGGGAAATACACCGGTCGGCTGACCGGTTTCCATGCACCGCGACGATTCTTTTCAGCCAACTTCCGCGTTGGGCGTGTCCCTTGCCCCGACCACCCCCCAACCCCCGTTCCACCTGCACGAATAGGGTCCTGGGGGTCGCGCGCACCCTACGTGGATTAGCCACTGCCACAAGGCGCACTTCCCTGCACGGCCCGTGAGTGCAACGCTTCGTGATCGAATGCTTTACGCCAAGTTGCCAAGTCGACAATGTGCCGGATGACGAACTGGTCACGCCGACACCACGGGACACAGTAGATTCGATCTTGACGTCTTATGGCGGGGGACTCGTGCCGGACCGAGGGGAAACGTGCTGGAGCGACATGCCCGACAAGTTAGGGGCGCCGCGACCACCGAGGGGGGCTTAGCAGTATGAGCCACGACTCCACTGCCGCGCCGGAAGCCGCGGCCCGGAAGCTTTCCGGGCGACGCCGCAAGGAGATCGTCGCGGTGCTGCTGTTCAGCGGCGGCCCCATCTTCGAAAGTTCCATACCGCTGTCGGTGTTCGGGATTGACCGCCAGGACGCCGGCGTGCCGCGCTACCGCTTGCTGGTGTGCGGCGGCGAGGAAGGCCCACTGCGGACCACAGGGGGCCTGGAACTCACCGCGCCGCATGGCCTGGAAGCGATCTCACGCGCGGGCACGGTCGTCGTGCCGGCCTGGCGCTCGATCACTTCTCCGCCACCGGAGGAGGCGCTGGACGCACTGCGCCGGGCGCATGAAGAGGGGGCCCGCATCGTGGGCCTGTGCACCGGCGCCTTCGTGCTGGCCGCCGCGGGCCTGCTGGACGGCCGTCCCGCGACCACCCACTGGATGTACGCGCCGACGCTGGCCAAGCGCTATCCGTCGGTGCACGTCGATCCACGGGAACTCTTCGTGGACGACGGCGACGTACTGACCTCGGCCGGTACCGCGGCCGGAATCGACCTCTGTCTCCACATCGTGCGGACGGACCACGGCAACGAGGCGGCCGGCGCGCTGGCCCGCCGGCTGGTGGTCCCGCCGCGCCGCTCGGGCGGTCAGGAGCGCTACCTCGACAGGTCTTTACCAGAGGAGATCGGCGCCGACCCGCTCGCCGAGGTCGTCGCCTGGGCGCTGGAGCACCTCCACGAGCAGTTCGACGTGGAGACGCTCGCCGCGCGCGCGTACATGAGCCGTCGTACCTTCGACCGCCGCTTCCGCTCCCTGACGGGCTCGGCCCCGCTCCAGTGGCTGATCACCCAGCGGGTGCTCCAGGCGCAGCGGCTCCTCGAGACGTCGGACTACTCGGTGGACGAGGTCGCGGGGCGCTGCGGCTTCCGCTCGCCGGTGGCGCTGCGCGGACACTTCCGGCGGCAGCTGGGCTCGTCCCCGGCGGCCTACCGGGCCGCCTACCGGGCGCGCCGCCCGCAGGGCGACAAGCCGGTGGTGGACAGCGACGGTCCGGTGGGAGGCCCCACGGGCCCCGCACCCAGCCCGCCGGTGCAGCTGCACCCGGAGGGCGGTCCGGTACCGCTCCAGACCCGACGCACCCCGGCCCCCGTGGGTCCGCCGTCGGAGAACGGCCGCGAGCTGTACGTGGGCGGCCGGGTGGGTCTTCCGGGCCAGCGCAGCGGAGCGTGACCTTCTCGACGCCGGGCGGGCACTTCAGCCCGTCCGGCGTTCGAGGACGAGGCCGTTCAGGCCGAAGCGGGGGTCCAGGGCAGCCCCCTGGTACGCCGACCCCGACACCGGTCACCCCAAAAGCGGACGCCAGCTTTAGGGTGGTCGCATGAACGATCGCATGGTGTGGATCGACTGCGAGATGACCGGCCTCTCGCTGTCCGACGACGCGCTCATCGAGGTTGCCGCCCTCGTCACCGACTCCGAGCTGAACATCCTCGGCGACGGTGTGGACATCGTCATCCGGCCGCCGGACCAGGCGCTGGAGACGATGCCGGAGGTGGTGCGTCAGATGCACACCGCGTCCGGACTGCTCGACGAGCTGTCCGGCGGCACCACGCTCGCCGACGCCGAGGAGCAGGTCCTCGCCTACGTCCGCGAGCACGTCAAGGAGCCGGGCAAGGCCCCCCTGTGCGGCAACTCCGTCGGTACCGACCGCGGTTTCCTGCTCCGGGACATGCCCACCCTGGAGGACTACCTCCACTACCGCATCGTGGACGTCAGCTCCGTCAAGGAGCTCGCGCGGCGCTGGTACCCCCGGGCCTACTTCAACAGCCCGGAGAAGAACGGCAACCACCGCGCCCTCGCCGACATCCGCGAGTCCATCGCGGAGCTGCGCTACTACCGCGAGGCGATCTTCGTCCCGCAGCCCGGACCCGACTCCGACACCGCGAAGACGATCGCCGCGAAGCACGTCCTGCCTGCGCAGTAAACCCTGGCGCGAGCACCCCTTCGGACCCTGTACACTTTTTCTCGGCCGGTCGGGGAAACCCGGACAGCCGAACATGGTGGGTGTAGCTCAGCTGGTAGAGCACCTGGTTGTGGTCCAGGATGCCGCGGGTTCGAGTCCCGTCACTCACCCTCGTCACCTCAGCCGGTGACCCTGGAGACAGGGTGCCGGGTCACGGGCGGTGCGACCGGCGGGATCCGGACATCACGCCGGCACGGGGCGGCGC
>NZ_JBHUXV010000052.1:0-62137 GCF_042669125.1 Streptomyces sp. NPDC057253
GGGGAACGCCGAGAACCCTGTCGTCGTACGACGACAGGGTTCGGGAAGTGCGGCTTACGCGGCGGAGCTGCTGCTGGACGAGGTGCCCGTGCTCGACGACTTCGAGTCCGAGGAGGACGACGAGGTCGAGGACGACGACGAGGAGTCCGACGAGCCGGACGTCGACGACTTCGATGACGACGCCGGGGAGCTGCTCGACGAGGAGCCGCGGCTGTCGTTGCGGTAGAAGCCGGAGCCCTTGAAGACGATGCCGACCGCGGAGAACACCTTCTTGAGGCGGCCCTGGCAGTTGGGGCACACGGTCAGCGCGTCATCGGTGAACTTCTGCACCGCCTCGAGGCCCTCGCCGCACTCGGTGCACTGGTACTGGTAGGTCGGCACTTGTCTTCCTCCTGGCACTCTCACTCAATGAGTGCTAACGAGGGTCCATAGTGACGTATTCCCGGGGATCAGTCCACTGCCACCGGCACTCGGTGACCGACACCACGTGCGACGGTACGGCCCCGGGGCCGCCCCGCCAGGTGCGAGCGCAGCGCCAGCAGGGTCGCCAGGGCCAGCAGCGTGCCGCCCATCGGCACCAGGAACCCGGCGCCGCCCCAGAACCGGTCCTCCAGCTGTCCGGCGATCGTGACGGCGGCCGCCTGGCCGAGTGCCACCGCCCCGGTCAGCCAGGTGAAGGCCTCGGTGCGGGCGCCGGCCGGGACCAGGTTCTCGACCAGGGTGTAGCCGGTGATCAGGGCGGGCGCGATGCACATGCCGACCAGGAGGCCGAGGCTCGCCAGGACGAGCACCGAGTGCGCCGCCCACAGGCCGGAGGCCGTCAGCGCGAGGGCGCCGTAGGCCACGACCAGGCGCCGCCGGGGGGCCACCTTCCAGGCGATCGCCCCGCAGACCAGGCCGGAGATCATGTTGCCCGCGGCGAAGACGCCGTACAGGACACCGTTCAGGCCGGGTTCGCCGATCGACTCGCTGAACGCGGCGAGGGAGACCTGCATGCCGCCGAAGACGGAACCGATGCCGAGGAAGGTCACGATCAGGACCCGCACGCCGGGGACGCGCAGGGCGGAGCCGTGCTCCACGCGCGTGTGCCCGCCGAGCACGACCGACGGCTGGGTGCTCTTCTGCGCGGCGAACAGCAGGCCGCCGAGCAGCGTCAGGGAGGCCTCCGTCACCAGGCCCGCGGCGGGGTGGACCGCCGTGCACAGGGCGGTGGCGAGCAGCGGGCCGAAGACGAAGGTCAGCTCGTCGGTGACGGACTCGAAGGCCGCCGCGGTGGTCATCAGGGGTGAGTCCTGGAGCTTGACGCCCCAGCGGGCGCGCACCATGGGGCCGATCTGAGGCACCGAGGCGCCGGTGGGCACCGCCGCCGCGAACAGCGCCCACAGGGGCGCGTGCGCGAGGGCGAGTGCCGTCAGGGACAGGCCCGCCAGGGTGTGCGCCAGCACGCCGGGGACCAGCACGGCGCGCTGTCCGTAGCGGTCCGCGAGACGGCCGCTCCAGGGCGCGAACAGCGCCATGGAGACGCCGGTGACGGCCGCGACGGCGCCCGCGGCGCCGTAGGAGCCGGTGGTGTGCTGCACGAGCAGCACCAGGGACAGGGTGAGCATCGCGAACGGCTGGCGTGCCGCGAAGCCGGGGAGCAGGAACGTCCAGGCGCCGCGGGTGCGCAGCAGCTGTCCGTATCCCGGGCGGGAGGAGGTGACCGTGGATGCCACGGCCCGTGCCTTTCTGCCGCCTGGTAGCGCCACTCCCTTTCCCAGGGATGGCACCGAGAGCTGTCCTCTTGCGCGGACTGCGGTAGATGCCGAAGACCACGTCGCGAGGGACGTCCCGGCCGCCATACGGTCGCGCCAGCTCTGCGTCAGGCAGAGTTGGTTCGATCAGGAGTGCGGCCCCCATCGTACAGGGGGCGCGAAACACCCTGTTAACGTGCGTCGCTGTCGCCGCTCGTGCCCAGCCAGTCGGCGAGCTTGCCGCCGTGGCCCACCGCGCGGAGCCGTCGTTCGGCGGCGTCGCGGACCGGGTCGGTGGCCACGACGAGGAGTTCGTCCCCGCGCCGCAGCACGGTCGTGGGCAGCGGGACGAACGATTTTTCATCGCGGACGACCAGGGTGACCGCGGCCCCGGCCGGCAGCCGCAGCTCGTTGACCTCGACGCCGTGCATCCGCGAGCCCTCGGGGATCGCGACGGACAGCAGATGCCCGCGCAGCCGCTCCAGGGGCGCCGACTCGATGCCGAGGTCGGCGGCCTCGGGGTCGCCGCCCAGGCGCAGCTTGCGGGCCAGCCAGGGCAGTGTCGGGCCCTGCACGAGGGTGTAGACGACGACCAGCACGAAGACGATGTTGAAGATGCGCCGGCTGCCCTCGACGCCGTTCACCATGGGGATCGTCGCCAGGATGATGGGCACGGCCCCGCGCAGCCCGGCCCAGGACATGAGGGTCTGCTCCTGCCACGGCACCCGGAACGGCGTCAGGCACAGCACGACGCTCAGGGGCCGCGCGACCATGGTCAGCACCAGGCCGATGACGAGTCCGGGCAGCACGTCGTCGCCCAGCTCGTGCGGGGTGACCAGCAGGCCGAGCAGGACGAACATGCCGATCTGGGCGATCCAGCCGAGCCCGTCGGCGAAGCCGCGGGTGGCGGGCCAGTGCGGCAGCTTGGCGTTGCCCATCGCCATGGAGGCGAGATAGACGGCGAGGAAGCCGCTGCCGTGCGCCAGCGCGCCCGCCGCGTAGGCGGTGACGGCGATCGCCATGACCGCGATCGGGTAGAGACCGGAGGCCGGCAGGGCGACGTGCCTCAGGCCCCAGGAGCCCAGCCAGCCCACCGCGATGCCGACGGCGGCACCGATGGCCAGTTCGAGGGCTATCTCGCCGATCAGCGTGTACCAGTGCTCGACCGGACCGGACTGCGAGAAGGCGACCACCAGGATGACCACAGGGGCGTCGTTGAAGCCGGACTCCGCCTCCAGCGTGCCCGTTATGCGCGAGGGCAGGGGGATCTTGCGCAGCACCGAGAACACCGCCGCCGCGTCCGTCGAGGAGACGACCGCCCCGATGATCAGCGCCTGCCGCCACTCCAGCCCGATCAGGTAGTGCGCGGCCGACGCCGTGACCCCGACGCTCACCGCGACCCCGGCCAGCGCGAGCGCGGTCGCCGCGGGCAGGGCCGGTCTGATCTCCTTCCACTTCGTGCCGAGGCCGCCCTCGGCCAGGATCACGACCAGGGCCGCGTACCCGATGACCTGGGTCAGTTCGGCGTTGTCGAAGTGGATGTCGCCGATGCCGTCCTGGCCCATGGCGATACCGATCCCCAGGTACACGAGCAGGCTGGGGAGCCCGCTGCGCGAGGAGATCCGGACCGCTGCCACGGCGACGAGCAGGACGAGCGAGCAGACGAGCAGGAGCTGGTTGAGGTGGTGGACAGTCAGCGGCCGTTCCCTTCCCTGGCTCACCGCATCACGCGCGCGTGAGCTCACGTACATAGGACACGAAGAGGGGGACTCCCGCATCCAAGTACTTCGTTACCTTACCTAACTCTTGACGATTTCTTGACGCTCGGCGAGGCATGATCGAACGCTCGTCCGCGCTGGTTCCCGACTCCGCGTCAAGTGCCCGTAGGCGCTGCGCCTATGGTTGCTCCAGCGCGCAGAGCCTGCGTCACGCAGGCTCTCAGTCAAATGCACCAGCCCGCCCTGCCGCTCGCGTTAGGACAGCAAGGACAGCGATGCCCCCCACCACCACCGCCTCCTCGGGTCAGCAGCCCGGCAAGTCCGGCAGGAAGAAGGGGCGCAGAGCCCGTCTGATCGTTCTCGTCCTCGTACTGGCCCTGGTCGGCGGCGTCGCCTACGGCGGCTACTGGTCGGTGAGCACCGTGCGCGCGTCGTTCCCGCAGACCAAGGGCTCCATCGAGCTCCAGGGCCTGTCGGGCCCGGTCGACGTCAAACGCGACAGTTACGGCATCCCGCAGATCTACGCCTCTTCCGACGAGGACCTGTTCATGGCGCAGGGCTACGTCCAGGCGCAGGACCGGTTCTACGAGATGGACGTGCGCCGCCACATGACCTCCGGGCGGCTGTCGGAGATGTTCGGCAAGGGGCAGGTCGAGGACGACGAGTTCCTGCGGACGCTGGGCTGGGACCGGGTCGCGAAGAAGGAGTACGACACCAAGCTGTCGGCCTCCACCAAGAAGTACCTCCAGGCCTACTCCAAGGGGGTCAACGCCTATCTTGAGGGCAAGAGCGGCGAGGAGATCTCCCTGGAGTACGCGGCGCTCGGCTTCGTCAACGACTACAAGCCCGCGAAGTGGACCCCGGTGGACTCGGTCGCGTGGCTGAAGGCGATGGCCTGGGACCTGCGCGGCAACATGGACGACGAGATCGACCGCGCCCTGATGACCAGCCGCCTCGGCCCGAAGCAGATCGCCGACCTGTACCCCGAGTACCCGTACAGCCGGAACCGGACGATCGTCCAGGAGGGCCAGTACAACGAGCTGACCGGGACGTTCGAGCAGGACGGCAGCTCGCAGGGGAACGGCCTGTCCGGCTCCGGCGGCTCCACGAGCGGCTCGGGCACGGCCACCGGCGGTACCACGGGCACGTCGTCGTCCACCGGCACCGGTACGGCCGGCTCGGCCCTCCAGAGCCAGCTGTCGGGCCTCTACGACGCCCTGGGCGACCTTCCGACCGCCGTCGGCGTGAACGGCCAGGGGATCGGCTCCAACTCCTGGGTCGTGGCCGGCGAGCACACCATCACCGGTCACCCGCTGCTGGCCAACGACCCGCACCTGTCGGCCTCCCTGCCCTCCGTCTGGTACCAGATGGGCCTGCACTGCCGGACCGTCTCCAGCAAGTGCCAGTACGACGTCACCGGCTACACCTTCGCGGGCATGCCCGGCGTGGTCATCGGCCACAACGGCAAGATCGCCTGGGGCATGACCAACTCGGGCGTCGACGTCACCGACCTCTACCTGGAGAAGCTCTCCGGGGACGGCTACCTGTACGACGGCAAGACGGTTCCCTTCACCACGCGCGAGGAGACCATCAAGGTCGCCGGCGGCGCCTCCAAGAAGATCGTCGTCCGGGAGACCAACAACGGCCCGCTGCTGTCCGACCGCTCCAGTGAGCTGGTGAAGGTCGGCAAGAAGGCCACCGTCGACAACGCCGCCCCGGACCGCGGCGACGGCTACGGCGTCGCCCTGCGCTGGACCGCGCTGGACCCGGGCACCACCATGGACGCCGTCTTCGCGATGGACAAGGCGTCGAACTGGAGCGAGTTCCGCGCGGCGGCGGCCCTGTTCGACGTGCCGTCCCAGAACCTCGTCTACGCCGATGCCACGAACATCGGCTACACCCTGCCGGGCCGCATCCCGATCCGCGCCAAGGGCGACGACGGCTCCATCCCGGCGCCCGGCTGGGACCCGAAGTACCGCTGGACCGGCAAGTACATCCCGCAGGACGAGCTGCCCTACGAGTACAACCCGGAGCGCGGCTACATCGTCACCGCCAACCAGGCCGTCGTCGACCAGGACAAGTACCCCTACACGCTCACCACGGACTGGGGCTACGGCACCCGCAGCCAGCGCATCACCGACCTGATCGAGCAGAAGATCAAGGGCGGCGGCAAGATCTCGACCGACGACATGCGCCAGATGCAGCTCGACAACAGCAGCGAGATCGCCAAGCTCCTGGTGCCCAAGCTGCTGAAGATCGACATCGGCGACAAGGATGTGCGCGAGGCGCAGGAGCTGCTGGAGGGCTGGGACTACACCCAGGACGCCGACTCGGCGGCGGCCGCCTACTTCAACGCCGTCTGGCGCAACATCCTCAAGCTCGCCTTCGGCAACAAGCTGCCCAAGGAGCTGCGGGTCAAGGGCCAGTGCCTGAGGGTCGACCCGGCCAGCACCACCGGTCCCGCGGACGACACGGAGAAGGTCCGCGAGTGCGGCCAGCGCGACGCCGACCAGGCGCAGCCCGACGGCGGCGACCGCTGGTTCGAGGTCGTGCGCAACCTCATGGACGACCAGAACAGCGACTGGTGGAAGACCCCGAAGGGCGTCGGCGACCGGCCCGAGGCCACCAACCGCGACGAGCTCTTCAAGCGCGCCATGATCGACGCCCGCTGGGAGCTGACCGCCAAGCTCGGCAAGGACATCGACACCTGGAGCTGGGGCCGGCTGCACCGCCTGTTCCTGAAGAACCAGACCCTGGGCACCGAGGGCCCCGGCTTCGTCCAGTACCTGCTCAACCGCGGCCCCTGGAAGCTCAGTGGCGGCGAGGCCACGGTCAACGCGACCGGCTGGAACGCCGCGGGCGGCTACGGCGTCGTCTGGGTGCCGTCGATGCGCATGGTGGTCAACCTCGGCGACCTCGACAAGTCGAAGTGGATCAACCTCACCGGGGCCTCCGGGCACGCCTACAGCGCGCACTACACCGACCAGACCGGCAAGTGGGCCAAGGGCGAGCTGCTGGACTGGTCCTTCTCGGACGCGGCCGTCGACAAGGGCACCAAGGACTCGCTGGTGCTGAAGCCGTGACGTGAACCGGTAGGGGCCCTCCACGCGCGCGTGGAGGGCCCTTCGTCATGCCGGGGCGCGGAAGCGGCGCACGCCCGAGGGCGTCACCACCGCGTGCACCGGCCGGTCGTGCGCCTCCGTCGGGACCTCGGCGACGACCTCGGTGTCGTACAGCAGCACCACCAGCGCCGGTCGTGCGCCGGCGCGCTCCAGGCGCGCGAGCACCCTGTCGTACGACCCCCCGCCGCGCCCCAGTCGCATCCCGCGCGAGTCCACCGCCAGGCCGGGCAGCAGCACCACGTCGGCGCCGGTCACGGCGTCCGGGCCCAGGCGGTCGCCGGAGGGTTCGAAGAGCGCCATTTTTCCGCCGTGCTGGACCCGTGCGACCGAGCCCTCACCGGTGTAGGCGCCCCAGTCCAGGTCGTTGTCCGGCAGCAGCGCCGGGAGCAGGACCCGCACGCCCCGCTCGCGCAGCGCGTCCAGCAGCGCCAGCGTGCCGGGTTCGCTTCCCACGGAGACGTACGCCGCCACCGTGCGCGCACGCGACAGCTCGGGCAGCTCAAGGGCCCGGCCGGCCAGCGCGGAAGCCGCTTCCCGCACGTCATCGGCCGTCAACCTGTTCCTCACCGCCAGGTATTCTCGCCGCAACACTCGCTTGTCAGGCTCGGTGGGACGTCCGACGTGACTCAAAGTCTGCACCCGTACCCTTCCAATACGCTCATATAAGAGCTTATTAACCGGAGCCCCAGATTCCAGGCAAAGGCACCGGATAGGGTTGCGGTCATGACTCAGTCGCACCCTCGGATCAGCAAGGCTGTCATCCCGGCAGCCGGGCTCGGCACCCGCTTCCTGCCGGCAACCAAGGCCACTCCCAAGGAGATGCTGCCGGTCGTCGACAAGCCGGCGATCCAATATGTGGTCGAGGAGGCCGTCTCGGCGGGCCTCGACGACGTCCTCATGATCACGGGACGCAACAAGCGCCCCCTGGAGGACCACTTCGACCGCAACTACGAGCTCGAGTCCGCCCTCCAGAAGAAGGGCGACGCCGGCCGGCTCGCCAAGGTCCAGGAGTCCAGCGACCTCGCCACCATGCACTACGTCCGCCAGGGCGACCCCCGCGGCCTCGGCCACGCCGTCCTGTGCGCGGCGCCCCACGTGGGCCACGAACCCTTCGCCGTCCTCCTCGGCGACGACCTGATCGACGCCCGCGACGCGCTGCTCCAGCGGATGATCGAGGTCCAGGAGCAGCACGGCGGCAGCGTCATCGCGCTCATGGAGGTCGCCCCCGAGCAGATCCACCTCTACGGCTGTGCCGTGGTGGCGGAGACCGAGGACAGCGACGTCGTCAAGGTCAGCGGCCTCGTCGAGAAGCCCGAGGCGGCCGACGCCCCCTCGAACTACGCCGTCATCGGCCGCTACGTCCTCGACCCGCACATCTTCGAGATACTGCGCAAGACCGAGCCCGGCCGCGGCGGCGAGATCCAGCTCACCGACGCCCTCCAGCAGCTGGCCCAGGACGAGAAGGTCGGCGGCCCGGTGCACGGCGTCGTCTTCAAGGGCCGCCGCTATGACACCGGGGACCGCGGCGACTACCTGCGTGCCATTGTCAGACTCGCGTGCGAACGTGAAGACCTGGGCCCGGACTTCCGGACCTGGCTTCGCAGTTACGTAGCCGAGGAGATGTAGGGACTTGAGCAGCGCCGCGCCCCGCCCCGCCGACCAGGACCACCTCTGGTCGGTGGACGAACACCTGGAGGACATCCTCGCGACCGTCCGCCCCCTCGAACCCATCGAGCTGCAACTGCTCGACGCCCAGGGCTGCGTCCTGGTCGAGGACGTCACGGTCCCGGTGTCCCTCCCGCCGTTCGACAACAGCTCCATGGACGGCTACGCGGTGCGGGTCGCGGACGTGGTGGGCGCGAGCGAGGAGTTCCCGGCCGTCCTCGACGTGGTCGGGGACGTCGCGGCGGGCCAGGCCGAGCTGCTCCATGTCGGCCCCGGGCAGGCCGCCCGCATCATGACGGGCGCCCCGCTGCCGCCCGGCGCCGAGACCGTCGTCCCCGTCGAGTGGACCGACGGAGGACTCGGCGAGGGCCCGGTCAGCGGGATGCGCGCCCGCAGCCTCGCCCCCGAGGGCGCCGAGGGGCAGGTCCACGTGTACCGGCCCGCCGAGGCCCGCGCACACGTGCGTGCCCAGGGCAGCGACGTCCGGGCCGGCGACCGCGCCCTGGACGCCGGCACCGTCCTCGGCCCCCCGCAGATCGCCCTGCTCGCCGCCATCGGCCGCGGCACCGTACGCGTGCGCCCGCGCCCGCGCGTGGTCGTCATGTCCACCGGCAGCGAACTCGTCCAGCCCGACGAGGGCCTCGGCACCGGCCAGATCTACGACTCCAACAGCTTCGCCCTCACCGCGGCCGCCCGGGACGCCGGCGCCATCGCCTACCGGGTGGGCGCCGTCGCCGACGACGCCGAGACCCTGCGCTCCACCATCGAGGACCAGCTCGTCCGCGCCGACCTCGTGGTCACCACGGGCGGCGTCAGCGTCGGGGCGTACGACGTCGTCAAGGAGGCGCTGTCCTCGGTGGGCGACGAGGACGAACCTGGCAGCGGCATCGACTTCCGCAAGCTCGCCATGCAGCCCGGCAAGCCCCAGGGCTTCGGCTCCATCGGCCCCGACCACACCCCGCTGCTGGCCCTGCCCGGCAACCCGGTGTCGTCGTACGTCTCCTTCGAACTGTTCGCCCGCCCCGCGATCCGCGCCCTCATGGGCCTCGACGACGTCCACCGCCCGCGGACCCGGGCCACCCTGACCGCGGACAAGGCGCTGAGCTCGCCCAAGGGGCGCCGGCAGTTCCTGCGCGGTGCCTACTCCGATGGGTCGGTCGCCCCGGTCGGCGGCGCCGGCTCCCATCTGGTGGCCGCGCTCGCGCAGGCGGACGCGCTGATCGTCGTACCGGAGGACGTCGAGTCCGTGGAGCCCGGCACCGAGGTCGAAGTGGTCCTGCTCGGCTGAGCACCGCTGGTTGGCGGTACCGTGTCGCGCACAACGCCGGGACCGGGAGCGCCGCACAACCATGAGTACGCAGGACCGACTGACCCACATCGACGAAGCGGGCGCCGCCCGCATGGTCGACGTATCCGGCAAGGACGTCACCGCACGCACCGCGCGCGCGAGCGGGCGCGTCCTCGTCTCGCCCCGAGTGATCGAGCTGCTGCGCGGCGAGGGCGTCCCCAAGGGAGACGCGCTGGCCACCGCGCGGATCGCGGGCATCATGGGCGCCAAACGCACCCCGGACCTCATCCCGCTGTGCCACCCGTTGTCGGTGTCGGGTGTGAAACTGGATCTGTCGGTCGCGGACGACGCCGTGGAGATCCTCGCCACCGTGAAGACCACGGACCGCACGGGTGTCGAGATGGAGGCCCTCACCGCGGTCTCCGTCGCCGCGCTCACCGTGATCGACATGGTCAAGGCGGTCGACAAGGGAGCGGTCATCACGGACGTACGGGTGGAGGAGAAGACGGGCGGCAAGTCGGGCGACTGGAGCCGGTCATGACAGCCGACGGCTCGATCGGCGGCGCCCTCCTCGCGCCGTACAGCGCCCTGGTCGTCACCGCCTCCAACCGGGCCGCCGCCGGTGTCTACGAGGACAAGGGCGGCCCGCTGATCGCCGACGGCCTGAAAGGGTTCGGCTTCGCGGTCGACGGCCCGCAGGTCGTCCCGGACGGGGACCCCGTCGAGGCCGCCCTGCGCGCGGGCGTCGAAGCGGCCTACGACGTCATCGTCACCACCGGCGGCACCGGCATCTCGCCCACCGACCGCACCCCCGAGGCGACCCGCGCGGTGATCGAGTACGAGGTGCCGGGCATCGCGGAGGCCATCCGCGCGTTCGGCCGGGACAAGGTGCCCACCGCCGCGCTCTCCCGGGGCCTGGCCGGGGTGGCGGCAGGCACGCTGATCGTGAACCTGCCGGGTTCCAGTGGCGGGGTCAAGGACGGACTGGCCGTCCTGGAGCCCCTGTTGAGGCACGCCGTCGACCAGATCCGTGGCGGCGACCACCAAAGACCCGGCGCCGGCAGTGGGGGTGCGAGCTGAACAGCCCGTCATGGCCCGTCGTACTGGCGGACGGCGATGTCGTCCTGAGGCCGATAAGGATGCGCGACCAGCGGACCTGGCGAGAGGTCAACCGGCGCAACCGGGACTGGCTGCGCCCGTGGGAGGCGACCATTCCGCCGCCCACCCCGAGCGGGCCGATCGCCCACCGGCCGACCTACCGGCAGATGGTCCGCCACCTCAGGTCCGAGGCCAACGCGGGCCGGATGCTGCCGTTCGTCATCGAGTACCGGGGGCAACTCGTCGGGCAGTTGACGGTCGCCGGAATCACCTGGGGCTCGATGTGCTCGGGGCACGTCGGTTACTGGGTGGACGAGTCGGTGGCCGGGCGCGGGGTGATGCCGACGTCCGTGGCGCTTGTCGTGGACCACTGTTTCCGCACGGTCGGACTGCACCGCATCGAGGTCTGCATTCGCCCGGAGAACGGGCCCAGCCGACGGGTCGTGGAGAAACTCGGATTCCGCGAGGAGGGGCTGCGGCCGCGCTATCTCCACATCGACGGGGCCTGGCGGGACCACCTCGTCTTCGCGCTCACCGCGGAAGAAGTGCCGGACGGGTTGCTCAGACGCTGGCAGCGGGCACGCTCCAGCAAGCAGGTTCCGGATACAGGTCCCGGAAATTGAATAAGTGTTCGAAAATGATCGGTGCATGACCGTCTCAGGGCATTGAATTCGCGACTCGGGCGGCCTGCTGATCGGATCGGTCACAAAAAAAGCTCGAAATATCAGCCAGATCGTGCGACACACCGGCTCAATTGGCAGATGGCCTCACGCAAACCCCTCTACCGTGTGAGGCGTGAGCAGCAGCGGCCTCATCTACGCAGTCATTGTCGGGGCCTGGGCCGCCTACTTGGTGCCGATGTGGCTCCGTAGGCAGGACGAGCTGAACGAGGCCCGTCCGACGGAACGCTTCAGCACCGCCATCCGGCTGCTGTCCGGACGGGCGGGCATGGAGCGTCGATACGCCAAGGACCTGCGCGCGCGCTCCACCGACGAGGGGGAGCACGGCGCCGACGATCCGGACGCCGTCACCGACTCGGTGGACGTCCGGGCCTTCGCCATGCCCCCGACCCGTCCGCAGGCCCAGGCGACGGTCCCGCCGCCGGCCACGGGACGCTCCGCCGACCCGGCACGCGAGTCCACGCGGGAAGCGGGACAAGCGGGACGGGAAGCAGGGCGAGAAACGGGACGGGACGCAGCGCGGGAAACCGCACGGGAAGCGGCGCACGGAGAATCGGCGCGCGCGAAGACGAACGCGCCCGCGCCCGAACACGGTGGCGCCCCCACGCGGAAGCAGCCCCCCGTCTCCGCCGCCCGGCGCACGGCCGCCGCGGAGGCGGCAGCAGCACGCGCCCGGCGTACGAAGGTCCTCGCGCGCCGACGCCGTACCACCGTGATGCTCTTCGCGGCCTTCACCCTCGGCACGATCGTCGCCGCCGTCGGAGGACTCGCCTTCCTCTGGGCGCCCGGTGTCCCCGCGGTGATGCTCAGCGCGTACATCGCGTACCTGCGCTCCCAGGAACGCCGCCGGTTCGCCTACCAGATGGACCGGCGCCGGGCCGAGGCCGCCGCGCAGCACCTGCGGGAACGGGCCCGCCAGCCGCGCCGGCGCGCGTCCGTGGCCACCGGAGTGGACGCCGACGAACCGGACGAGGGACCAGCGCCCCAGACGGATCCCGGGCTCTCCGCCCTCGCCGCCGACCGGCGCGCCCTCGTCGAGCAGACCGACCACGCCGAGTGGGTCGACCAGCAGCGGGAGCGGCAGCGCCGGCCCGGACACGGGGACAGCTGGGACCCGGTACCGGTGCCGCTGCCGACGTACGTGACCGCTCCGGTCGCGCCGCGGGCCACCGCGGACGTGGACCTCGGCGCACCCGACGCGTGGAGTTCGGCACGGTCCAGCACGGTCACCCCGGAGCACGAGACGGCACCCGTCGCGCAGGACGGGGGTTCGGAGGACGAGCCCGCCGACGCGGACGACAGGCCCGCGGCGGACGGCCGCACCGACGCCCGCCGCGCCGCCTCCGCACGCCGGGCACGCGAGCGTGGCCGTACCCCCCTCTTCGACCAGTACGAGGAAGGCGAACGGCCGCGCGCGGCCAACGAGTGACGTCCGGGACGGGACCGCGAGGCCCGCGGACCGCCGTCCCTGACCAGCCGGGAACGGATTTCCAAGCACCCGGACGGGGATGCTAGAGTTTCACTCGTTGCAAGGGCCTGTGGCGCAGTCCGGTAGCGCACCTCGTTCGCATCGAGGGGGCCAGGGGTTCAAATCCCCTCAGGTCCACGCATCATGAAGACCCGCTCCTGATCCAGGAGCGGGTCTTCTGTCGTCTGTACGGCGTCTCACAGCGCCTTCGCGAAGCAGCGGCTGTCCTCGAAGTGGCGGTAGTAGCCGAACTTGGCGCAGGGCTCGTAGCCGCTGGACGTGTACAGGGCGATGGCCTCCGGCTGCTTGGTGCCGGTCTCCAGGACCATGCGGCGGCGGCCGGCCGCGCGGGCGTGGTCCTCCAGAGCGGTGAGGATGCGACGGGCGAGACCCCGGCCGCGCATCTCCTCGATCACATACATGCGCTTGAGCTCGGCGTCCCCGTCCAGGTTGCCCTCGCCGTTGGTGTCCTGGGCGCGCCAGCCGCCCGTGGCGACGGGGCTGTCCCACTCGTCGTACGCGATCAGGTACACGCCGTTCGGGGGCGCGAAGTCCGCCGGGGCCAGTTCGGTGGCGTCGCCGCCGTCGCCGTAGCGGACGTGGTACTCGGCCTGGACCTGGTCGTTGAGCTTGACGGCGTCGGGGTGGTCGAAGGGGACATGGCGGATCATCATGCCCTCCAGTGTGCCGGTATCGTGCCGGGGTGCTCACTGTGACCTCCGCCAATGTGAACGGGCTGCGTGCCGCCGCGAAGAAGGGCTTCGTGGAGTGGCTCGCGGACACCTCCGCCGACGTGCTCTGCCTTCAGGAGGTGCGCGCCGAGCCGCAGCAGCTGCCCGAGGGGGTCCGGGCGCCCGAGGGCTGGCACGTGACGCACGCGCCGGCCGCCGCCAAGGGGCGGGCCGGGGTCTCCCTCTACACCCGCCGTGAGCCGGACCGGGTCCAGGTCGGCTTCGGGTCGGGCGAGTTCGACACCAGCGGGCGGTACGTGGAGGCCGACCTGCCGGGTGTGACGGTCGCCTCCCTCTATCTGCCCTCCGGCGAGGTCGGCACCGAGCGGCAGGACGAGAAGGCCCGCTTCATGGACGAGTTCCTGGAGTACCTGAAGGGTCTGCGCGTGCGCGCCGCCGCCGACGGCCGCGAGGTCCTCGTCTGCGGCGACTGGAACATCGCCCACCAGCAGGCCGACCTCAAGAACTGGCGCGCCAACCAGAAGAGTTCAGGCTTCCTGCCGGAGGAGCGCGCCTGGCTGAGCCGGGTCCTCGACGCCGGTGACGGCGGCTACGTCGACGTCGTACGCACCCTGCACCCGGACGTGACGGGGCCGTACACGTGGTGGTCGTACCGGGGGCGGGCCTTCGACAACGATTCGGGTTGGCGCATCGACTACCACCTCTCCACGCCGGGGCTCGCCGCCAAGGCGCTCAAGGGGTACGTCGAGCGGGCGGCCACGCACGACGAGCGCTGGTCGGACCACGCGCCGGTGACCGTGGTCTACGACCTCTAGGCCCCTCTAGGCCTGCGGTTTCCGCAGTCGCCGGTCCAGCGCCAGGGACAGTTCCGCCTCCACCACGCTCCGTGCCAGGGGGCGCAGGCGGTGGAGGTCGTTCTCGGTGGCGTGGCGGAGGACCAGGTCGGCGAACATCTCGGCCAGGGCGTCGACGTGTTCGCGGACCTGTTTGCCAGCGGTCAGGACCTCCGCGAGCGGGATGCCCTCGCGGACCAGGGCGGAGGAGACGTCCAGGAGGCGGCGGCTGATGTGGACGATCTCGTCGCCGTCGGTGCCGAGGTAGCCGAGGTCGAGGGCGGCCGCGAGGTTCTCCGCGGTGACCTCGCCCTCGAAGCGGGCCGCGAGTTCCTCGGGGGTGAGGCGGACCGGTTCCTCCTCCGAGGGGGCGACGCCCAGGACGTCGGCGACATCGCGGCCGTGGTCGAGGGCTTCGGCCAGTTCCGCGATGCCCGTGAGGGTGTGCCCCCGTTCCAGGAGCGCCGCGATCGTGCGCAGGCGGGCCAGGTGGTGGTCGTCGTACCAGGCGATACGGCCCTCGCGGCGGGGCGGCGGGATCAGTTTGCGTTCGCGGTAGAAGCGCAGGGTGCGCACGGTGATGCCGGCCAGACGGGCCAGTTCCTCCATGCGGTATTCGCGTCGTCCTCCGTCTTCTGCCACGCCCGCACCCTATGACGTACTGCCGGTAACTTCTTGCCCCCCACCCCCTACCCATCGGTACGGAGCTGCTCTACCCTCCCATTGCGCCAGTGTTCACTGGCAGAGTCGGGCAGGGAAGGCATCGGCATGGCCGAACACGAGCATGTGCGGGTGGCGGTGGTCGGGTCCGGGTTCGGTGGGCTGGGGGCCGCCGTACGGCTGCGGCGGGAAGGCGTCACCGACTTCGTCGTGCTGGAGCGGGCCGACAGCGTCGGCGGCACCTGGCGGGACAACAGCTATCCGGGGTGTGCCTGCGATGTGCCGTCCCATCTGTACTCGTTCTCCTTCGCGCCCAACCCCGACTGGCCCCGCACCTTCTCCGGGCAGGAGCACATCCGCGCCTATCTGGAGCATGTGACCGACGTCTTCCGGCTCCGCCCGCACATCCGTCTCAACTCCGAGGTCAAGCGCATGACCTGGGACGCCGAGAAGCTGCGGTGGGACATCGAGACCGCCAGTGGCCGGCTCTCGGCCGACCTCGTCGTCTCCGCCACCGGGCCGCTGTCCGATCCCAAGATCCCCGAGATCCCGGGGCTGGACTCCTTCCCCGGCAAGGTCTTCCACTCCGCCCGCTGGGACCACGACTACGACCTGCGCGGCAAGCGGGTCGCCATGGTGGGGACCGGAGCCTCCGCGATCCAGATCGTCCCGGCCATCCAGCCGCTCGCCCGGAACGTCACGCTCTTCCAGCGCACCCCGCCCTGGGTGATGCCCCGCATGGACCGGGCGATCAGCGGCGCCGAGCGCTGGCTGCACCGGCAGCTGCCCTTCAGCACCCAGGCGCGGCGCGCGCTGCTGTGGGGCATCCGGGAGTTGCAGGTCCAGGCGTTCACCAAGCGTCCGGGCGAGCTGGGCGCGGTGGAGCAGCTGGCCAGGCGGAACATGGCCCGCGCCATCAAGGACCCGGCGCTGCGCGCCAAGCTCACCCCCGACTACCGCATCGGCTGCAAGCGGATCCTGCTGAGCAGCACGTACTACCCGGCGCTCGCGCAGCCCAACGTGGACGTCGTCGCGAGCGGGCTCAGCCGTGTCGAGGGGTCGAAACTCGTCGCCGCCGACGGCACCGAGGCCCAGGTCGACGCGATCGTCTTCGGGACCGGCTTCCACGTCACCGACATGCCGATCGCCGACCGGGTCGTGGGCGCGGACGGGCGGACGCTCGCCGAGGCGTGGAAGGGCGGGATGGAGGCGCTGCGCGGTGCCTCCGCGGCCGGCTTCCCCAACTGGATGACGATCATCGGGCCCAACACCGGTCTCGGGAACTCCTCGATGATCCTGATGATCGAGTCCCAGCTGAACTACCTGGCCGACTTCGTACGGCAGTTGGACGTTCTCGGCGGCCGGGTGGCCCTCGACGCCCGCCCCGAGGCCGTCCGGACCTGGAACCACCGGGTGCAGGAGCGGATGAAGCGCACGGTGTGGAACACCGGCGGCTGCACCAGCTGGTACCTGGACGCCAACGGCCGCAACAGCACGATCTGGCCGGGCACGACGACCGAGTTCCGGCGGGCGACCCGGCGGGTGGACCTCGCCGAGTACGAGGTGCTGCGGCCCGCCCCCCGCGGCAGCGGCAGCGCGGTCGCGGACGAGAGCGCGGAGGCCGCCGTATGAGCCGACTGGCACACGTCGACTCCGGGCCGTACGCCCCGCCCGCGCCGGCGCGCGAACTCACCGTCTCCTCCGCCGACGGCGCCCGGCTGCACGTGGAGGTGCACGGCCCCGAGGGCGCGCCCCCGGTCGTCCTCGCGCACGGCTGGACCTGCTCCACCGCCTTCTGGGCCGCCCAGATCCGTGAACTGGCCGTCGACCACCGGGTCATCGCGTACGACCAGCGCGGCCACGGACGCAGTCCCGCGAGCCCGGCGTGCAGTGCGGACGGACTCGCCGACGACCTCGAAGCCGTACTGGAGGCGACCCTCGGGCCGGGCGAGAAGGCGGTGATCGCCGGTCACTCCATGGGCGGGATGACCGTCATGGCCGCCGCCGAACGCCCCGCGTTCCGCGCGCACGCGGCGGCCGTCCTGCTGTGCAGCACCGGTTCGTCGCGGCTGGTCGCCGAGTCGACCGTCGTACCGATCCGGGCCGGGCGGCTGCGGACCTGGCTGACCCGGCACGTCCTCGGGGCGCGGGCGCCGCTCGGGCCGGTCACACCGCTCGCCCTGCGGATCCTCAAGTACGGCACGATGGGCCCCGGTTCGGCCCCGCACATGGTGGAGGCGTGCGCGCGGATCGTGCACGCGTGTCCGCGCAAGGTGCGCCACGCCTGGTCGCAGGTGCTCGATCTGCTCGACCTGGATCACGGTGTACGGCGGCTCACCGCGCCGACGGCCGTCCTGGTCGGTACCGCCGACCGGCTCACCCCGCCCGTGCACGCACACCAGTTGGCGGCCGCGCTGCCGAACTGCCTCGGGGTCACCGAGCTGCCCGGCCTCGGCCACATGACGCCCGTGGAGGCGCCCGAGCTGGTCAGCGCGCGGATCCGGGAACTCGTCACCACCTACGTCCAGGTCAAGGAGGGCGCATGAGCAGGGTCGGACTCGAAGGACAGGTCGCGGTCGTCACGGGGGCCGCGCGGGGCGTGGGCGAGCTGCTCGCCCGCAAGCTGTCGGCGCGCGGGGCGAAGGTCGCGCTGGTCGGCCTCGAACCGGACGCCCTCAAGCAGCTCTCCGAGCGGCTGCACGGCGAGAGCGACCACTGGTACGCCGACGTGACGGACCACGAGGCGATGGCACGGGTCGCGGGGGAGGTGAAGGAGCGGTTCGGCAAGGTCGACATCGTGGTCGCCAACGCCGGGGTCGCGACCGGCGGCCCCTTCGTGGACTCCGATCCCGAGGCCTGGCGGCGGGTGATCGAGGTCAACCTCATCGGATCGGCCGTCACCGCGCGGGCGTTCCTGCCGGCGCTGACGGAGAGCCGGGGGTACCTGCTCCAGATCGCCTCCCTCGCCGCGATCACCCCGGCGCCGATGATGACCGCGTACTGCGCGTCCAAGTCCGGTGTGGAGGCGTTCGCGCACAGCCTGCGGGGCGAGGTCGGGCACAAGGGCGTGCGGGTCGGGGTGGGGTATCTGTCGTGGACCGACACCGACATGGTGCGCGGCGCCGACCAGGACGACGTGATGCGGGAGCTCAGGCAGCGGCTGCCGTGGCCGGCCAACAAGACGTATCCGCTGGGGCCGGCCGTCGAGCGGATCGTGGCCGGGATCGAGCGGCGCTCCAGCCATGTGTACGGGCAGGGGTGGCTGCGCGGGACGCAGGGGCTGCGCGGGTATCTGCCGGGGATCATCGGGACCGTCGGACAGCGGGAGATGCGGCGGTTCGGACAGCGGTTGGAGGGCATGCGGGTGGGGCTCGTCGGTGCAGGTGGGGCGGCGGATGAGGAGGCCCGCGCGGAGGGGCGCGCGGAGGGGCGCGCTACGCACCGTAGTTGATCGAAATGCGGTCTTTGTCCGGCCGTGTGAATCTGGTCGAGGCCCCGGACCGGGGCTCTTCCCCTCACCCCCACGGGAGTGAACCCACATGGGTATCAAGGACCAGTTCCAGGACAAGTCCGAGCAGTGGCAGCAGCAGGCGAAGCAGAAGGCCCAGGAGGGCCGGGAGCGGGGTCGCCGCGGCGAGCAGGACGGCGAGCGGATGCGGGACGAGGAGTCCGAGCGGATGCGGCGCGAGGAGCAGGAGCGGCTGGATCCTGACTACGACATGTAGTCACTGCGCTTGAAGTGTGGGGTGCCCTCTGGTTGTTGGAGGGCACCCTGTGCTTTTTGGGTTCGTTGTCGGGTGCGGGCCCGGTGGGGGTTCTCGCGCAGTTCCCCGCGCCCCTAAAAGCACCTACCTGGGCGGCAACTTCGGCCGTGCCCTGTTCGGTACGTCCCGGTAGTCCGGTGGGGTTGCCGGGGGGTTCGTCTCCAGCAGGTCCAGCGCGAGCGTTACCGCGTCGTCCAGTTGGGCGTGGCGGCCCTCCGCCCAGTCCAGCGGGGTGCGCAGGATCTCCAGGTCCGGGCTCACTCCCTCGTTCTCGATGGACCAGCCGTACGCGTCGAACCAGGCCGCGTTCATCGGGACCGTGATCACCGTGCCGTCGCCGAGCTGGTGGCGGCCGGTCATGCCGACCACTCCGCCCCAGGTGCGCTGGCCCACCACCGGGCCCAGCTTCAGGAGTTTGAAGGCGGCCGTGATCATGTCGCCGTCCGAGGAGGTCGCCTCGTCGGCGAGGGCGACCACCGGGCCGCGCGGGGCGTTCGAGGCGTACGACACCGGCTGGGCGTTCCTCGTCAGGTCCCAGCCGAGGATCTTGCGGGTGAGTTTCTCCACCACCAGTTCGCTGATGTGGCCGCCCGCGTTGCCGCGGACGTCGACGATCAGGGCGGGGCGGGAGACCTCCATCCGCAGGTCCCGGTTGAACTGGGCCCAGCCCGAGCCGCCCATGTCGGGGATGTGCAGATAGCCGCAGCGGCCGCCGCTCAACTCCCGGACCACGGCCCGGCGTTTGGCCACCCAGTCCTGGTAGCGCAGGGGGCGCTCGTCGAGGAGCGGGACCACCGCCACCCGGCGGGGCCTGCCTTCTTCCGAGGTGGACTCCGCCGGGGTGAAGGTCAGCTCCACCGTCGTACCGCCCGCCGCCGCGAGCAGCGGATACGGGCCCGCCGTGGCGTCGACCGGGCGGCCGTCCACGTGGGTCAGGACCGCGCCCTCGCGGATGCCCGTGCCGGCCAGCGGGGAGCGGGCCTTGGAGTCCGAGGAGTCACCGGGCAGGATCCGCCGGACCGTCCAACCGCCTTCCCTGAGCTCGAAGTTGGCGCCCAGCAGGCCCTGGCGGCGCTGGTAGTGCGGCGGGCCCTCGTTGCGGCGGGCGGCGGTGACGTAGGCGTGGGAGGTGCCCAGTTCGCCGAGGACCTCGCGCAGCAGGTCGGCGAACTCGTCGGGGGAGGCGATCCGTTCGAGCAGCGGGCGGTACTGGTCGAGCACCGCGTCCCAGTCGATGCCGCACATCCCCGGGTCCCAGAAGTAGGCGCGGATCAGCCGGCCCGCCTCCTCGTAGGACTGGCGCCACTCGGCGGGCGGGTCGACCTCGTGGAGGATGCGGCGCAGGTCGATCCAGACGGTCGAGTCGCTGTCGCCGGACTCGGTGGCGGGGGTGGCGCGCAGGTCTCCCTCGTCGACGACGACCAGCCTCGAACCGTCGCCGCTGACCGCGAACCAGTCCAGGTGCTCGACGAGTTCGGTCTTCTTCGCCTTGCCGATGGCGAAGTGTTCGAGGGTCGGTCGCTCGGAGGTGTCGTCGGGGTTGACGAAGGTCTCGCCGAGCGCGCCCGAGATCGGCCAGCGCAGCCAGACCAGGCCGCCGCCCGCGACCGGGTGGAGCGCCGAGTACTTGGAGGCGGGGACCGGGAAGGGGGTCACCCGGCTCTCCAGTCCTTCGAGTTCGACCGTGACGGCCCCGCCGTCGCCGCTCTCGTCCTCGACCGGGTCCAGGCCCCCGGCGGCCGGCCGGCCCTCCGGGTTCAGGGCGAAGGGAGAGGGGGTCGCCGAGGAGAGCGGGACGAGGTAGGGGCGGCAGCCCAGCGGGAAGGACAGGTCGCCGGTGTGGACGTCGTACACCGGGTCGAAGCCGCGCCAGGAGAGGAAGGCCAGGTAGCGGCCGTCCCTGGTGAAGACCGGGTTCTCGTCCTCGAAGCGGCCGTTGGTCACGTCCACGATCAGACGGTCCTTCATGCGGGCCATCTTGATCTGTCTGAGCGACCTGCCGATCCCCGGGTGCGACCACGTCAGCCAGGCGCCGTCCGGGGAGAAGGAGAGGTCCCGGACCGGGCCGTTGACCGAGCGGATCAGCTCGGTGACCTCACCGTTGGAGTCCTCGGTGGCGTCGAGGAGGAGCAGGCGTCCGTCGTGGGCGGCGACGGCCAGGCGCTCGCCCGCCGGGTCCGAGACCAGCTCCAGGACCCGGCCCAGCTCGCCGGAGGCCAGCCGGCGCGGGGCGCGGTCACCGGTCGCCCGGGGCAGGTAGGCGATCTCGACCGCGTCCTCGCCCTCGGCGTCCGTCACGTACGCGACCTGGCCGACGGAACCGAGCATCTCCGGGAGCCGGACCCGTACCCCCGCGGTGTCCGTGATCGTGCGCGCGGGCCCGTCCCGGTGGGTCAGCCAGTACAGGCTGCCGCGGACGACGACCGCGCTCGCGCGGCCCGTCTCGTCGACCGAGATGCCGTCCACGTGCTGGGCGGCGGGCACCTGGTACGTACGGCGTCCCGCGCGCGGCCCGCCCAGCCGGACGTCGAGCCTGCGGGGCTCCGACGAGGCGAGGTCGTCCACGATCCACAGGTCGCCCCCGCACTGGTACACCACCCGGGTGCCGTCGCTCGCCGCGTGCCGGGCGTAGAAGGCGTCGTGGTCGGTGTGGCGGCGCAGGTCGGAGCCGTCGGGGGCGCAGGAGTAGAGGTTGCCGACGCCCTCGTGGTCGGAGAGGAAGGCGATCCGGTCGCCGACGAACAGGGGGGAGTGGAGGTGGCCGTTCAGGTCCGGCAGCAGGCGTTCGCCGTGCAGCCAGAGCCGGCCGGTGGCCCCGCCCCGGTAGCGCTTCCAGGCGGCCGGTTCGTGCGGCGGGGTGCCGGTCAGCAGGAGGGTCCTGCGGTCGGCGACCTGGATGTCGGAGACCGGGCCCCAGGGCAGCTTGCGGCCGGGGGAGCCGTCGGTGGGGACCTTGTAGGCCCAGGTGAAGTAGGAGAAGGGCTCGCCGTGGGAGGCGACGGCGAGGATCTCGTCGTTCGGGGTCCAGCCGGTCACCTGGGTGTCCGAGGAGCCCCAGTAGGTGAGCCGCCGGGCCGGTCCGCCGGACACGTCGGCCAGGTGGATCTCGGGCACGAGACTGCGCCAGCTCGTGTACGCGATCCGGGTGCCGTCGGGGCTGAAGCGGGGGTGGCCGACCTTGGTGCGGTCCACGGTCAGCCGCCAGGCGCGGCCCGGGCCGTCGAGGGGGGCCAGCCAGAGGTCGTCCTCGGCGACGAAGCACAGCAGGTCGCCGCTCAGGTGCGGAAGGCGCAGATAGCTCACCTCCCCATGCTTTTCCGGGGGATGGACCGGAGCAACTTATGAAAAATCCTCCGGATGGAGGCATGGGTGGATGCCCGGGTGACCCATGACACGAACGAAACCGTTTCGTTTCGTTCGGTGATGCGCTACATTCGTGTCGTACGAAACAGTGTCGTTCGACGTCCGAAACCGGAAGGGTGAGGGCCATGACCGAGGTCACGACAGCACGTCGCAGCCGCATCACCCCCGAGCGCGAGGCCGAGCTCTACGAGGCCGTGCTCGAACTGCTCCGGGAGGTCGGGTACGACACCCTGACCATGGACGCCGTGGCGGCCCGCACCCGGTCCAGCAAGGCCACGCTCTACCGTCAGTGGGGCGGCAAGGCCGAGCTGGTCGCGAAGGCGGTGCGGCACACCAAGCCCGGCGGCCTCGCTCTAGGCGAGATCGACACCGGGTCCCTCCGGGGCGACCTGCACGCCCTCACCATGCGCTCGGACGACTGCACGATGGAGCAGAACTCCGCGCTCATGCGAGGGCTGGCCATGGCGATCCACGGCAACCCGGATCTCCTCCAGGCGTTCCGCGCGCACCTCATCGAGCCGGAGATGGCGGAGTTCCGCCGGCTCGTGCAGCGGGCCGTCGACCGGGGCGAGGTACGCCCCGACAACCCGGCCATCGACTTCATGATCCACATGATGATCGGCGGGTTCGCCGCCCGCACGATGATCGACGAGCTGCCGCCGACCCAGGCCTACCTCATCTCGTACATCGACGCCGTGGTCCTCCCCGCCCTCGGCATTCCCCACGACTGACCCGGGGACGAGCCGGTGAGAGGGACCGCCCTCACCGGCTCTCCGTCGCCGTGGGCCGGCCGAGACAGGTGACGGGCCCGGCGTCCGGTACGGCGATCTCGTGGAAGCCGAGACGGTCGTAGAAGGCGCGGGCGGCCGTGTTGGCGGTCACCATGCACAGGTGTTCGGTGGCCACGCCCCGCTCGTGCAGCGCGCGGAACAGGGTCGTCAGGAGCGCCCGGCCGTATCCGCGCCCCTGCCACCCGGGCAGCAGATCGATGTGCAAGTGGGCCGGGTACGCGGCGACTTCGGGCACCAGCATCCGCTCGGGATCGTGCAGCAGCGCCGCGATCTCCTCGTCCGGGGTGCGCGGCGGGCCGCTGGGCTCGGGATGGCGGTCGGCCACGAGGGGCAGCCACCGCGCGCGGTACTCCGCGACGAACCGGGGCGTGTCGGCGGTCCCCACGACATACCCGACGGCCTCCCCCTTCCCGTCGTCCAGGACGAAGGCGAGTTCCGGTTCGAGATGGGCGTACGGCGCCGCGAAGGCCGCGGTGAAGACACTCGCGTCGGTGTAGTGGGGTCGGGCGTCCTGGCCCAGGTGCGCGGTGCGGACGCAGATCTCGTCGAGCGCGTCACGGTCCCGGGCTTCGTAGGGGCGTATGGCGGGAGACGGGGTCATCGCAGCATCCTGCCCGACGACAGCGGGAACGACCCGCAAACCGGGTCGCGTGGCCCGTACACCCACCGCTAGCGTGGCGGGCATGACGACCGCAGACGCCGCCCACCCCCGTTTCGCCGAGGCCCTTCGCACGCTGGGACTCGACGAGCTGAACGGGAGGATCCGCCGTTTCCCGGACGCCACCCGGACCGCCGCCGAGGCCGCCGCGGCCGTCGGGTGCGAACTCGGTCAGATCTGCAAGTCGTTGATCTTCGCGGCGGACGGGGTGCCGGTGCTCGTGCTGATGGACGGGGCCTCCCGGGTCGACGTCGAGCTGGTGCGGCGGGAACTCGGCGCGGAGAAGGTCACCCGGGCCAAGGCCGAGGTCGTACGGGAGACGACCGGGTACGCCATCGGCGGGGTGCCGCCGTTCGGGCACCGCACCCGCACCCGGGTCCTCGCCGACCGGGCGCTGCTCGACCACGACATCGTGTGGGCGGCGGCGGGCGATCCGCACACCGTGTTCCCCCTCGCGCCCAAGGACCTCGTCGCACACGCCGGCGCCACCCTCGTGGACGTCCGCGAGCGCACCGCGTGACCCCCCTGGTCACCGCGGCCGTCCTCCTCGCCGCGGTCACCCACGCCTGCTGGAACGCCATCGCGCACCAAGTCACCGACAAGCTGGTCGGGTTCACGCTGATCTCCGGCGGCGGGATGCTCATCGGGCTGGCGATGATCCCGTTCGCGGCCGTGCCGGCCGCGGGGGCGTGGCCGTATCTGCTCGTCTCCTCCTGCATCCACATCGCCTACTACGCACTGCTGATGAAGTCCTTCCGGCTCGGGGACTTCGGCCAGGCCTACCCGATCGCGCGTGGCACCGCGCCCCTGGTCGTCACCGTGCTCGCCGCCCTCTTCGCCCACGAGGTGCCCGACGGCTGGGCGGCCGCCGGAATCGCCCTGTCCTGCGCGGGGCTCACCGGCGTCGCCCTGTGGGGGCTGCGCGGCCGCCGGCCCAACTGGTCCGCGATCGGGGCCGCGCTGGCGACCGGGCTGAGCATCGCCGCGTACACCGTCGTCGACGGCCTCGGCGTGCGTGCCTCCGGCTCCTCCCTCGGGTACATCGCCTGGCTGATGGCGGTGCAGGGGGCGGTGATCCCGCTGTACGCCCTCACCCGCTGGCGCGGCCGGTTCGGCGCCGAGCTGCGGCCGTTCGCACGGGTCGGCCTCCTGGGCGCCGCCCTCTCCGTGGCCGCCTACGCGCTCGTCCTGTGGGCCCAGACCAAGGCCGAGCTGGCCCCCATCGCGGCCCTGCGCGAATCGTCCATCATCGTCGGTGCGGCCATCGGCGCGGTGTTCTTCAAGGAGCGGTTCGGGGCGCCGAGGATCGTCGCGGCGGGACTCCTGGTCGCGGGCATCGGGCTGATGCTGCACGCGGGTTAGGCAATGGGCTGGTGCTGAACGCCGGTTAGGGCACGCCCGCGGAGCCCGCCCGTCCCCCGGAGCTCGCCCCCGTTCCCAGGAGCCGCTTCCGGAACGCGGCTCCAAGTCTTGGTGATCTCCATACCCGCGCAAAGTGGTCAACCCCTCGGCTGCCAGTGAGGATTGCCGACAACACCATGGGAGAAACCGGAGGGGCCGTGCTGTCACGTTCGATCGCGGTCTACGCAAGCGCAGTCGGCCTTCTCTGCATGGGGCTCGCGCTGACTCCGTCCACCGCCCGCGCGGACAGCAGCACCCTGTACGTGAACAGCCTCTCCTCGTCGAACTGCTCGAACGACGCGGCCGGCGCGGGCTCGCAGGCTCAGCCCTACTGTTCGCTGCAGACCGCCGTCGACGCCGCCCAGCCCGGTGACACCGTCATGGTGGTGGGCGGGACCTTCGGATCGCTCGACGTGAAGACCTCGGGTACGGCGAGCGCTCCCCTCACCATCACCGATGCGAGCAAGGGACGCCTCGACATCGTCGCCCCCTCGTCGGGCTCCGGCCCGGGGCTCACGCTCGACCACGTGCACGACGTGGTGGTTCACGGCTTCTTCATCGGTACGGGCACCCAGGCCCCGGCCGTCGCGGTCGAAGGGTCCGACGACGTCACGCTGGACGGGAACACCGTGGGAGGTGATTCCTCGGCCGTCCTGGTGGGTATCGACGGGCAGAGCAACGCGGTCACGCTGAGCCGGGACTACGTGGAAGCCAGTCCCAGCCAGGAGGGTGTGGACATCGCGTCGGGAGCCGGCGGGACGGTGATCACCGACAGCAAGTTCTCCTACACGAAGAACACCCCCGTGCACGCGGCAGGGGCGCCCGGCACGGTCGTGGTGGGCAACACCTTCACCGATGACGGCGGTTGCAACACCGTGGTCGCGCTCACCGGCGCCTCCACGGGGTCGACGATCGAGAACAACGCCTTCTTCCTCGGAGTCCCGGGCACCTGTGCGTCCTACGGCACCAGCACGCCGGTGGTGGTGTCCTCGGGCTCGACCGGCGGCACCACCTATGCCTACAACGTCTTCGAGTCCGAGTCCGACGGCGCGCCCTACAGTTGGGCAGGCCAGACCTACGCGACCGCCGCCGATCTGCAGGCCGCGACCGGCCAGGGGCAGCACGACGAGTACGTCGCGGTGCCCACAGGCGCTTCCAGCTGGGACGTCACCTCGCTCATCGACTCCGCCGACGCCGCCGCACCGGACGAGCTCAGCACCGACTACGACGGCAAGCCCCGCGTGGACGACCCACGTGTGGCCGACACCGGCACCGGCGTCGGCTACTACGACCGCGGTGCCGCCGAAGCCCAGGACCCCTACCAATTGGCGCCCGCCGTCTCCATCAGCAAGGGGCCTGCCCCGCTGTCCGAGACGGTCACGGCGACCGAGACCAACCCCTGGAAGACGCCGATCACCCGCTACACCTTCGACTTCGGAGACGGCAGCGCCCCGGCGGTGTCCACCATCCCGAGCGTCACCCACTCCTACACCGCGGTCGGCTCCTACCCCGTCACGGTCACCGCGAGGACGGCGGCCGGGGCCTCCGTCAGCGGCAGCAAGAAGGCATACGTCACCGTCGCGGCCGTAGCTCCGCTGGTGCCCGCGCTGTCGCTCGGCCAGGCCTCCGCGCACAGCAGCCTCAGCGTCCAGGCGGACGCCTCCAAGACCACCGACGACTGGAGCATCGCCGAATACAGCCTGGACTACGGCGACGGCACCCCGGCGACGGACCTCGTCAACGGCGGCTTCGGGGGCCACACCTACGCTGAGCCCGGCACCTACACCGCCACCCTGACGGTCAGGGACGACGGCGGAAACACCGCGACCACCACCGGACAGATCACCGTCGGCAGCGCACTCGTCCCCTTCGGCCCGACCCGGATCCTGGACACCCGCACCGGCACCGGCGCCGCCAAGGCGAAGCTCGGCCCGGGCGCGGTGCTCCGGCTCAAGGTGGCCGGCGTCAAGGGGATGCCCGCCACCGGCGTCACCGCGGTCACCCTCAACCTGACCGGCGTCAACGCGTCCACCAGCACCGTGATCACCGCCTATCCCGACGGCATCACCCGGCCGACCGCGTCCAACCTGAACCTGGTCCCCGGCCAGGTCACGCCGAACCTGGTCACCGTCCCCGTCTCGCCGGGCGGCTACGTCGACCTGTACAACCACGCCGGCAGCGTCGACCTGGTGGGCGATGTCGAGGGCTACTACAGCACCACAGCCGTGGTCGCCCCGGGCCAGGCGGGCTTCGTCCAGGAGAGCGGCCCTGGCCGGGTGCTGGACACCCGCAACGGGACCGGCACCCCCAAGGGACAGGTCGGGCCGGGCGGGCTGGTCACGCTCACCCTGCCCGACGACGGCTCCAGCAACGCCTCCGCGGTCCTGCTCAACGTCACCGAGACCCATGCCTCCGCCTCCGGATGGGTCGGTCTCGAGCCGAGCTCCGGCGATGCCCCCACCAGCTCCATCCTGAACTTCACGGCCGGACAGACCAGCGCCAACCTCGTCGTCGCGCCGGTCAGGAACGGGCAGGTCCAGTTCTACAACCGCAGCGGAAGCATCGACCTGATCGCTGACATCGAGGGCTATGTCGTCTCCGATGAGACGACCTCCCCGGCCGGCCCGGGCTCGCCCTACCTGCCGGTCTCGCCGACCCGGGTCCTGGACACCCGCACCGGCACCGGCGCGGCCAAGGGCATGCTGGGTGCCAAGGCCAGGCTCAGTGTCAAGGTGGCGGGGACAGGCGGCGTCCCGGCCGGAGCGAAGATGGTGCTGCTCAACCTGACCGGCGTCAAACCCACCTCCAGCACCTATCTCTCGGCCTACGCCGACGGCTCCGCCCTGCCTGTCAGCTCCGTCCTGAACATCACTGCCGGCGCCACCCGCGCCAACCTCGCCCTGGTACCCGTCGGTTCCGACGGGGCGATCGACATCTACAACAACAGCGGCAGCGTCGACGTGGTCGCGGACGTCGAGGGTTACTACACCGACTGACCCGGCCCGCCGCGAGCCGCTCGCCGCACCGCGGCCGTCCCAGGCGTCGCCCAAGTCCCGCCCAACCCTCACCCCCCGTTTGCCCCTCCCTTGCCCTCCTTGCCGAGGCCTTGACGGTTCGTTCCCTGAGCGTTCAGTCAGTCTTCTGTGCCGCTGTTGTGTGTCGTCCCTAGGGTCCCTGAGGACTCAGAAGAGGGGACTCATGGACACACGCCACGCGGTCCGGGCTCGCGGGATCACCAAGTGCTTCGGTGACGTCGTCGCGCTCGACGGTGTCGATCTGGACGTGACGCAGGGTCAGATCCATGGTCTGGTCGGGCCGAACGGGGCCGGCAAGACGACCCTGCTCGGGCTGCTGCTGGGGCTGGCCGTCGCCGACAGCGGCCGGCTGGAGATCCTCGGGGCGCCGGTCGGGCGGGAGTTCGCCGCCCCCGACCCGGTCGCCGGCTTCGTGGACGGGCCCGGTCTCTACCCCTCCCTCACCGCCCGGCAGAACCTCGCCGCCCTGGCCCGGCTCCGGGGCCGGCAGGAACGTACCGCCGACATCGATGCCGTGCTCGACGAGGTCGGGCTCACCGCCGTGGCTGACGACAAGGCCCGCGGCTTCTCCCTCGGCATGCGCCAGCGGCTCGGGCTCGCCGCCGCCCTGCTGACCGGGCCGCGGCTGCTGGTGCTCGACGAGCCCGCCAACGGGCTCGACCCGGCCGGGAAACGGCAGGTGCACGGGGTGCTGAACCGGCTCGCCGCGGGCGGCACGAGTGTCGTGGTCTCCAGTCACCGTATGGACGACCTGGAGGCCCTGTGCTCCGAGGTCACCCTCCTCGCCACCGGCCGGGTGGTGTTCTCCGGCCCGCTCGACAAGCTGGCCGCGGAGAGCCGTGAACTCGACTACCGGGTACGGACGTCCGACCCGCGGGCCGCGCGTCGGCTGGCCGACGGCACCGAGGGGGTGCGGGTCGTCGACGCCGCCCCCGTACGGCAGGACGGCGAACTCCTCGTCGTGCGCGCACGGGTGCCCGCCCTCGACGAACTCGTCGCACGGCTCGTGCAGTCGGGCATCTCGGTGCGCGAACTCGCCCCCGTCGTCTCACCGTTGGAAGCGGCCTTCCTGGAGCTCACCGCGTCCCGGGAGGCGGACGGATGACCGCCACCCTGCCCCGGGAGACCGCCGCCCCGACCGTCCCAGTCGTCCCGGTCTCCCGCGCCTACCGTTTCGAGCTCGTCAAGCTGGTCTCCCAGTGGCGCGTCCGGCTCCTCGTCCTCGCCTGCTGGCTCGCGCCCGGGCTCTTCGTCGCCGGGGTGTCCCAGCAGAGCACCCTGCCCTCCGACACCCTCTTCGGCCGCTGGATGCACGCCACCGGCTGGGCCGGTCCGCTGGTGGTCCTCGGGTTCGCCGGCACCTGGGCGCTGCCGCTGCTCACCTCGGTGGTGGCCGGTGACGTGTTCGCCGCCGAGGACCGGCTCGGCACCTGGCGGCACCTGCTGGTCGCGGTCCGCTCGCCGCGGCGGATCTTCGTGGCGAAGGCGCTCGCCAGCCTCACCGTCATCCTGCTGCTGGTGGCGGGGCTGGCCTGCTCCAGCGCCGCAGGAGGGCTCTTGGCGGTCGGCAACCACCCGTTGGTCGGACTCGACGGCCACCTCCTGGCCCCCGGGGACGCGGCCGCGAGGGTCCTCCTCGCCTGGACCGCCGCCCTCGCCCCCACCCTGGCCCTCGCGGCGATCGGCCTGCTCGGGTCGGTCGCGCTGGGCCGGTCCCCGACGGGCCTGCTGCTGCCCCCTCTCTTCGCGCTCGCGATGTCGGTCGCCCAGATGCTGCCGCTGCCCGTCGCCGTACGCCTCGCCCTGCCCGGCAGCGCCTTCGTCTCCTGGAACGGCCTGTTCACCGGCCCGGCCCAGCTCGCCCCGCTCCTGATCGGGATCGCGGTCAGCCTTCTGTGGGCCGTCCTCGCGACCGCCCTGGCCCATCACCTGTTCCTGCGCAGGGACTTCACCGACCCCGCCTACGACGGAGCGGGCCGCCGCGCGCTCACCACCGGACTGCTCCCCCTGGCCGGGCTGCTCGCCCTCAGCGTCGCGGTGCTCGCCGTGGCGGCCCCCTCCGCGGGCATCACCCGGGCCAAGGTCCAGCGCTCCCTCGCCACCGCCTTCGCCCACCTCTACCGGATGCAGACCGGCCAACTGCACCGCCCCGCCGTCACCGAGGCCCAGTTGCGGGCCTCGGCGGCCTGCACCAAGAGCGACGGACAGGCCGCGCAGGAGGGGCCGGGCAACGACTGGCGGTGTGTCGTGACCTGGCACCTGCCCGGGACCGCGGTCGCGGGGACCGCCGTCTACCAACTCGACGTCGGATCGGACGGCCGCTTCGTGGCCGACGGGGACGGTCCGAAGGAAGTGAACGGCTACTTCCTGGTGCGGACCGAGACCGGGGACGCCCCGAACCCGCTGTGGCAGTTCGACGGCAACGTCGAGCTGCTCGACACCACCTCGAAGGGATAGGTCCATGCAGGTAACACGGCGTATCAGAGAGAAGGAGCCGGTCGGACGCCGGACCCTCCTGGTGGCCGCCGGGATCGCTGTCGCCCTCGGCGTCACCGGCACCGCGGTCGCCTCGACCTACCAGTTCGGCACCCGGCAGGTCGCCCAGGACACCCCCGACGGCCAGGTCATCTCCAGCGACCAGTACCTCAAGCCGTACGGCAGCCGGACCGTGATCAACGACGGCAAGATCATGTCGTCCACGGTCAGCCCGGACGGCACCCACCTCGCCGCCTCCGTCGCCGACGGCGACGCGGCCCTCGTCATCATGGACCTCGCGACCGGCCAGGTGAAGCAGAAGATCGGCGCCAACGCGGCGGACGACCTGCGCATCTCCAGCGCCTCCGTCGGCCAGGAGGGCCCGGCCTACTCGCCCGACGGCAGGCAGCTCTGGCTCGGACAGGCCACCGGCTACACGAAGTTCACGGTGAACCCCGACGGCACCCTCTCCGCCCCGGTGGCCGTCCCGATCCCGACCGTCGGCTCCCAGCAGGCCCTCGTGGGCGCGGCCGTCTTCTCGCCCGACGGCTCCACCGTGTACGCGGCGGTCAACGGCCAGAACAAGGTGGTCGCGCTGGACGCGGCGACCGGAACCGTCGAGCAGACCTGGTCGGTCGGCAACGCCCCGCGTGGACTCGCCCTGGTCGGCGGGAGGTTGTACGTCAGCAACGAGGGCGGCCGCCCGGCGAAGCCCGGCGAGACCACGATGAACTCATACGGCACCCAGGTGCCCGCGAACCCGCAGACCGGTGCCGCCACCACCGGCACGGTCAGCGTCATCGACACCGCCGACCCGTCCGCCGCCGTGGGCACCATCCCCGTCGGCCTGCACCCCACCGCCGTCTACGCCAAGCACGGCACGGTGTTCGTCACCAACACCGCCGACAACACCGTCTCGGTGATCGACACCCGCAAGGACAAGGTCGTCCAGACCATCGCCACCCAGCCCTGGCCCGAGGCGAAGGTCGGCTACGAGCCGGACGCGGTCACCCTCACCGACGACGGCCGCCTGCTGGTGACGCTGGGCCGCGCCGATGCCGTAGCCGTGTACCGGTACAAGTCCCCGCAGGAGCCCGCCAGTTACGTCGGCCTGCTCCCCACCGACTACTTCCCGGCCGAGATCACCACCGTCGGCAAGCAGGTCGTCGTCTCCAACACCCGTGGCATAGACGCCCGTAGGCCCACCACCGCCACCGGCCACGGCACCCACGACACCACGTCCAGCCTCACGCGGTTCACGCTGCCGAGCGACCTCGTGATCAGGTCGCAGACGGCCAAGGTCTTCCAGCAGAACGGCTGGACACCGGGCTCGGTCCGCACCGCCGAGGGCATCGGAAAGGCGAGGCCCGTCCCCGTCCCCGCCCGGCTCGGCGACCCGTCGACCATCAAGCACGTCTTCCTGCTGGTCAAGGAGAACCGCACCTACGACCAGGTCTACGGCGACCTCCCGCAGGGCGAGGGCGACCCGGCCCTCACCACCTTCGGCGCGAACGTCACCCCCAACCAGCACGCCCTCGCCGAGCAGTTCGGCCTCTACGACAACTTCTACGACATCGGCACCAACTCCGCCGAGGGCCACAACTGGCTGATGCAGTCGGACAACCCGGAGTACACCGAGTCCTCCGCCGGTGAGTACACGCGCAGTTACGACACCGAGAACGACGTCCTCGGCCACCAGAAGACCGGGTTCCTGTGGACCGGGGCGAAGGCGGCCGGCCAGTCGGTCAAGGACTTCGGCGAGTTCCAGTCGACCGAGTCCAAGCCCGCCGGGGCCACCTGGCAGAACCTGTACTGCGACTCCAGGACGATGGCCGCGACCGGGGCGCCGACCCAGTACCCCATCCAGACCGGCTCGGCGATCCCCTCGCTCAACGACGTCTCCGTGCAGGGCTTCCCGATGTTCGACCTCAGCGTCCCGGACATCTACAAGGAGCAGATCTGGCAGCAGGACTTCGAGAAGAACGGCCCGGCGAACCTGAACATGTTCTGGTTCTCCAACGACCACACCGGAGGCCCGGCCAACGCGGCCGCCGAGGTCGCCGACAACGACCTCGCGGTCGGCCGGATGGTCGACGAGATCTCCCACAGCAAGTACTGGAAGGACTCGGCGATCTTCGTCGTGGAGGACGACTCGCAGAACGGCCTCGACCACGTCGACGGCCACCGGGCGCCGGTCCAGGTCATCAGCCCGTACGCGCAGCACGGCACCGTCGACAGCCACTACTACACGCAGATCACCATGATCCGCACGGTCGAGCAGATCCTCGGGATCCACCCGATGAACCAGAAGGACAGCGCGGCCACCCCGATGTACGGGGCGTTCACGGCGAAGCCGGACCCCACCCCGTTCACCGCGGTCCCCAACCGCACCTCGCTGACGCTCGGCGTGAGTCCCACGCCCTCCTGCGGCGCGGACACCCCGGCCGCGCAGGACGCCGACGCGGCCCCGGCGCCGACCTCCACGGCGGTGCCGCAGGCAGCGCAGGGCCTCGCGGCGCAGTGGAAGACCTGGGCCTCGCACCAGCGCCTGACCGGCCCGCACGCGGTCCCGGACTACGCGAACGCCGAGCAGATGAACCGCTACACCTGGTACCAGACCCACGCCTGGACCAAGCCCTACCCCGGCGACAAGAAGGTCTACGCCCCGAACGACGTACCCGGCGCCTACCTGCCCTCGGCGGAGTCCGACGGCTGACCCCGGTGCGCCGCCGCCCGCCGAGGAGCACCCTGGAAGCACACGCTTCGGAGGTGATCGTCATGACGCACACCGCTGTGGGATGGCACATCGAGCTGGAGTTCGAGGAGGACGACCAGCACACGCGGGCGGCGGCGATGGTACGGCTGCCGGACGGCACCGAGGTGCGCACGCACGGGCACGCCACCCGCCACCACACCGACAGCAACCAGCCGCGGGTGGGAGAGGAGGTCGCCGGCGCCCGCGCGCTCAACGAACTCGCGATGCAACTGCTCGTCAAGGCGCACGGCGAGATCGACGAGGCGTCCGGCCGGACGTCCCACCCGATCAACGTGTAGCGGTCACAGGGCCGCCCGCACCGCCCTGACCAGTGCCTGCGCCCGTGGGTCCGCGGTCACCGTCTTGCGGAAGCCGTTGGTGACATAGCCGAGGGCGACGCCGGTCTCCGGATCGGCGAAGCCGAGGGAGCCACCGCGGCCGGGGTGCCCGAAGGAGCCCGCGCCGAGGAACGGCGAGGCGCTGCCGTGCAGCATGTAGCCGAGGCCGAACCGGGTGTTCACGACGAGCACCCGGTCCGGTCCTGCCGACTCCTCGGCCCGGGCGAGCTCGACCGTGGCCGGGTCGAACAGCCGCACCCCGTCGACCTCGCCGATCAGCGCGGCGTAGATCCGCGCCAGCCCGTCGGCGGTCGCGATCCCGTTGGTCGCGGGCAGCGCGCTCGCCCGGTACGCCGGTTCGTTCTGGTCGGGGAAGGGGGTGATGGCGGCGAAGGCGCGGCGGGTGAGGGAGTCCGGGTCCTGGTAGGCCTCGGTCACGGACCGCCTGGGCCGGGCGCGCAGGGCGCCGGTCGGCTCCGGCGCCTCGACGCGGCCCACTCGCCCCGCCCGTCCGGCGGCTTCCTCCGCCTTCGGCAGCCCGAGCCAGAACTCCGCCCCGAGCGGCCCGGCGATCTCCCGCGCGATCCACGCACCGGCGCCGAGCCCGGTCACCCGGCGCACCAGCTCGTCCAGCATCCAGCCGTACGTCAGCGCGTGGTACCCGTGGTCCGTGCCGGGCTCCCAGACGGGTGCCTGCGCGGCGACCGCCTCCGGGCCCTTCAGCGGGTCCAGGGCCTGTTCGGGGGTGAGCGGGCGGTCCAGCACCGGCAGCCCGGCCCGGTGGTTCAGCACCTGCCGCACCGTCAGCCGCTCCTTGCCGCGCGCCTTGAACTCGGGCCAGTACTCGGCCACCGGCGCGTCCAGGTCCAGTTCACCGCGCTGCCGCAGCAGCAGGGGTACGGCGGCGGCGACGCCCTTGGTCGCCGAGCGCACGACCTGTGCGGTGCCGCGCTGCCAGGGCTCGGTGCCGTCGACGTCCTTGGTGCCGGCCCACAGGTCGACCACCTTGCGCCCGTCCCGGTACACGGCGAGGGCCGCGCCCCGGTCCCCGAGCGTCTCGAAGTTCCGTGCGAACACCTCCCTGACCGGCTCGAAGCCCGCGGCGACCGCGCCGTTCACGTCCACGTCCGCACTCCTCCTGCTGCTCGGCTGCCCCTTCAGCCAAGCAGAATGGTCACGTCGATGTTCCCGCGGGTGGCGTTGGAGTACGGGCAGACCTCGTGGGCCGCGTCCACCAGCTTGGCCGCGAGTTCCGCGTCGAGGACCGGCAGGGAGACGCTGAGGGCAACCGCGAGGCCGTAACCCTGGGTCTTGTTCGGGCCGATGCCGACCTTCGCGGCGACCGTCGAGCCGGTGAGGTCGTAGCCCGCGCGGTTGCCGACGAGGATCAGCGCGTTGTGGAAGCAGGAGCTGTAGCCGGCGGCGAACAGCTGCTCCGGGTTGGTGCCGTTGCCGTCGCCGCCGAGCGCCGGCGGCATCGCGACCTTCAGCTCGATCTGGCCGTCCTGGCTCGTGACATAGCCGTCCCGGCCGCCGTGCGCGGTGGCCTCGGCGACGTACATGATCTTCGTCGGGCGGGTGTCGACGGCGGTGTCGTCACTCATGGCTGGCTCCCCCCAGAACAGGTGCGCACAAGAACATCGTGCACAAGATACCGGCCGGTAGGGCTGAGGTGTGCCGCCAGGGGGCGGCAACCGGGGGTAACCCAAGGTCGGAGAGTGTGCGCGGGGTCAGCGGGAGCGGGCCGCCGCCGTGCCGGCCCGCTCCGCGAGCTGCCACAGCTCCTCGCGCAACCGCTCGGCCTTCTGACCGTCGAGCTCCGTGGCCGCGAGCAGCGCGCCGGGGACGGCGGCGGCGCGCTCCCGGAGTTCCTCGCCGCGTCCCGTGCACGCGACGCGGACCGAGCGCTCGTCGTCCGCCGCCCGCTCCCGGCGCACCAGGCCGGCCCCCTCCAGCCGCTTGAGCAGCGGCGAGACCGTGCCGTAGTCCAGGCGCAGCGCCCCCGTGAGCTCCTTCACGGTCGTCTCGCCGCGCTCCCACAGCACCAGCAGCACCAGGTACTGCGGGTAGGTGAGCCCGAGCTCGTCGAGGACCGGCCGGTAGGCGGCGGTCACCGCGCGCTGGGCGGCGTACAGCGCGAAGCACAACTGGTCGTCAAGGAGCAGCGATCCGGCGTCCTCTTCGTTCGTCACGCGCCCATTGTCACGGACCGCGGGTCGAATCCGAAGGGCAGCTCCAGCCGGTGGGCGCGCATCAGCTCCTCGTCGGTGAGGAGTTCGGCGGTCTTCCCGTCCGCTGCGATGCTGCCCTCGCTCAGGATCAGCGAGCGCGGGCACAGCTCCAGCGCGTACGGCAGATCATGGGTGACCATCAGGACCGTCACGTCCAGCGAGCGCAGGATGTCGGCGAGTTCGCGGCGGGAGGCCGGGTCGAGGTTGGAGGAGGGCTCGTCCAGGACGAGGATCTCCGGCTCCATCGCGAGCACGGTCGCGACGGCCACCCGGCGCCGCTGCCCGAAGGAGAGGTGGTGCGGGGGCCGGTGCGCGAAGTCGGCCATGCCGACGCGCTCCAGCGCGGTCCGCACGCGGGCCTCCAGCTCGTCCCCCTTCAGCCCGGCCGCCGCCGGTCCGAACGCCACGTCCTCGCGCACGGTCGGCATGAAGAGCTGGTCGTCGGGGTCCTGGAAGACGATGCCGACCCGGCGCCGGATCTCCGCCATGTGCCGCTTGTCCACGGGCAGTCCGGCCACCTTCACCGAGCCGACCCCGCCGCTCAGGATGCCGTTGAGGTGCAGCACGAGGGTGGTCTTGCCGGCGCCGTTCGGTCCGAGCAGCGCGACCCGCTCGCCGCGCGCGATCGAGAAGTCCACGCCGAACAGGGCCTGGTGCCCGTCGGGGTAGGCGAAGGCGAGTCCGGTCACTTCGAGGGAAGCTGTCACAGGGTCCATCCCACCACGCAGACGACAAGGGCGGTCACGGGGAGCGCGAGGGCGTACGACCACTGCGCCCGGGACGCGGTCACCTCGTCGATGACCGGCATCGAACCGGCGTACCCGCGGCTGACCATGGCCAGGTGCACCCGCTCGCCGCGCTCGTAGGAGCGGATGAACAGCGCGCCGGCCGACTTCGCGAGGACGCCCCAGTGCCTGACGCCGCTCGCCTCGAACCCCCTCGACTCCCGCGCGATCCGCATCCGCCGCATCTCGTCGGTGATGACGTCGCCGTAGCGGATCATGAAGGACGCGATCTGGACGAGCAGCGGGGGGAGCCTCAACCGCTGGAGGCCGAGGAGCAGTTCGCGCAGTTCGGTGGTGGACGCCAGCAGCACGGACGCGGCCACGCCGAGCGTGCCCTTGGCGAGCACGTTCCAGGCTCCCCACAGGCCGCTCACGCTCAACGACATCCCGAGCACCTCGACCCGCTCGCCCTCCGCGACGAACGGCATCAGCACCGCGAACGCCACGAACGGCACCTCGATCAGCAGCCGCTTCAGCAGGAAGCCGGCGGGCACGCGGGCGACGTACGCGACGACGCCCAGCAGGACCGCGTACAGGGCGAATGCCCACATCGCCTCGCGCGGGGTCGAGACCACGACCACCACGAAGGCGAAGACCGCCGCGAGCTTGGTGTGCGGCGGCAGGGCGTGCACGGGCGAGTGCCCGTGCCGGTACAGCCGGTGTGCGTGCCCCGCGCCCATCTCAGACGCCGCTCGTGCTCGCCGGGGAGACGTCGGCCGTACGACGCCTGCGGACCGCCCAGAACACGCCGGTGCCCGCGACGACGGTCACGCCGACGCCGATCACGCCCGCAAGGCCCCCGGACAGGCGGGCGTTCTCGACGTCCTTCACGCCGTAGTCGGCGAGCGGGGAGTCCGCCGAGGCGTGCTCCTCTGTCCTGGCGTCGATGCCCTTGTCGGCGGCGACCTTCTCCAGGCCGTCGGGGCTGGCGGAGGCGTAGAAGCTGACGAACCCGGCGAGGACCAGGGACGCCACGAGCCCCGTGATCCACACCTTGCGGTGGGAGCGGGCGGCCGCGACGGGCGCGGTGTCCGGTACGTCGACCAGCTCGCCGCCGACCCGCAGCTTCAGCTTCTGCTGGAGGCCCCGGGCGCCGTACACCAGGTCGGGGCGTACGGCGACGACGGCGCCGACGGTCAGCGCGGTGATGGCCGCCTCGCCGATGCCGATGAGGACGTGGACGCCGACCATCGCGGTGGCGACCTTGCCGATCGAGACGTCGGTGGTGCCGCCGACCGCGTAGATCAGGGTGAAGGCGACGGCCGCTGCGGGCACCGAGAGCACGGCGGCCACGAAGGAGGCCGCGGTGATCGAACCGCGCCTGCGCGGCAGCACCTTGACCAGGGCGCGGAAGACGGCGTACGCCACGACCGTCGTCACCACGGCCATGTCGGTGATGTTCACGCCGAGCGCGGTCAGCCCGCCGTCCGCGAAGAGGATGCCCTGCATGAGCAGGACGACCGAGACGCACAGGACGCCCGTGTAAGGGCCCACGAGGATCGCGGCGAGGGCTCCGCCGAGGAGGTGTCCGCTGGTTCCGGCGGCGACCGGGAAGTTCAGCATCTGCACGGCGAAGATGAACGCCGCGACCAGGCCGGCCAAGGGCGCGGTGCGTTCGTCGAGTTCACGCCGGGCGCCGCGCAGGCTCACCGCGACGGCGGCCGCGGCGACGACTCCGGTCGCGGCCGAGATGGGGGCGTCTATGAATCCGTCAGGCACATGCACCGTTCGATGATAGTGGCTTGTTGCGAACTCTTTGCAAGAGAGCCGTGCCACGAACAGCAAGTCGAGGGCTTTCGGTCCCGGGGGCGGAATCCGGGAAATGTGCGACCCTGGAGAGGGAACGGATGCACAGCTTCCGCACAGGTTACGCAGCGTGAGAGGTCCGTCACGATGTCTGTAGTCGAACAGTACGCGCGAGCCCACATCGTTTCGGACGCGGACATCGCGGAGGACGAGGCGATCCCGGTCGTCCTGCGCTACGACCCCGATACCGACCCGCGCTCGGTCCGGGTCGGTCTGCCGGGCACCGACGAGTGGACCTTCTCGCGGGCCCTGCTGGAGCAGGGACTCAGGGCACCGGTCGGCAGCGGCGAGGTGCGGGTGTGGCCGTGCGGCCGGGTGCAGGCCGTGGTGGAGTTCCACTCGGCGCACGGCGTCTCGGTGGTGCAGTTCGAGCAGAAGGCGCTGCTCAGGTTCCTGCGGCGGACGTACATGGCCGCCGCTCCCGTACGGGGCTGAGCCGGCGGGCCGACCCGAGGGGTCAGCCGCCGATCTTCAGCAGGGCCGCCACGATCGGGCCCGCGGTGTCGCCGCCGTGGCCGCCCGCCTGGGCGACGCCCGCGGCCGCGAGGTCGCCGCGGTAGGCGGTGAACCAGCCGTTGGGCTTCTTCTGGCCGTCGACCTCGGCGGAACCTGTCTTCGCGCCCACGTTGCCGGTGACTCCGGACATCGCCTCGGCCGCGGTGCCGTAGGCCGCCGTGTAGGACATCAGCTCACGCAGCTGCGAGAGCGTGCTCGCGGACATCGTGCGGGAGGCGGTGGCCAGCGTGCGGTGGTCGACGGTCGGGGACACCAGGTAGGGCTGCCTGAAGGTGCCCGACTCGACGGTGGCCGAGACCGACGCCATGTTCAGCGGGTTCATCCGCACCCCGCCCTGGCCGATGAGCGAGGCCGCCTTCTGGGCCGCGCTCTGCACCGGCACCGCGCCGTCGAAGGACGGGACGCCGATCGCCCAGTTGTTCATGGACAGGCCGAAAACCTGCTGGGCCTGCTTGGTCAGGGAGTCGTTGTCCAGCTCGCCGGCCTGGCTGATGAAGGCGGTGTTGCAGGAGCGGGCGAAGCTCGCCTTGAAGGTGCCGCCCTTGATCTCGAACTTGTCGTCGTTCTGGAACTTCCAGCCGCCGTACGTGAAGTACTTCGGGCACGGGTGCGCCTTGTCCGGGGACGCGAGGCCCTTCTCGATCAGCAGCGAGGAGGTGATGACCTTCATCGTGGAGCCGGGGGCGAGGGAGCCCTGGAAGGCGGTGTTGAAGCCGTGACCGGCGTTGGCCACCGCGAGGATCTCGCCGGTCGAGGGGCGCAGGACGACGACGGAGGACCGGGCCTGCGTCATGACCTGCCGCTCGGCCGCCGCCTGGAGCGTCGGGTTCAGGGTGGTCTTCACGGTGCCCGGGGTGCCCTTGCTGAGCTCGGCCAGGGTCTTGTCGGACGACTTGGAGTCCTTGGCGCGGATCACCCGCAGTTCGATGCCCGCCTTGCCGCCGGCCGTCTTGCCGTACTTGTCGCGCAGCCCGTCCAGGACGGTGCCCAGCGAGGGGTACTTGGCCGTGGTGATCTCGCCGCCGTCCCGGTCGACCGCCTTGATCGGCGGGGTGCCGGACTCGCCGGTGACCAGGGTGTCCCCGTCCTGCAGATCGGGGTGCACGACCGCGGCCGTCCAGTCGACCCGGGGCTTGCCGGTGGTGGTGTCGCGGACGACGGTCAGGGAACTGCCGTACGTCAGCGGCTTGCTGAGGCCCTTGTACGCCACCGTCGCCTTGACGGAGAAGGGCACCTTGGCACCGGTGGGGGTGCCCGGGGTGAGGGTGGTGCCGGTGAGGTGGGCGTCCTTGGTCCAGCCGGTGAGCAGGGCGGTGGCGGCCTTGGTGTCGCTGGTCACGGCGGCGGCCGTGCTCACCTTGCCCTGCTGCCAGGAGGTGAGGAAGGCGGTCGCGGTGGAGGTCACCTCGGCCGCCGACAGCGGGCCGGTCTTCACCTTCGGCTTGTGGTCGGCGGCCGCGGAGGTGTTCTGCGTCCGGTCGTCGGCCGCCGCTCCACCGCCGTACAGCGCGTACACGCCGATGCCGGCGCCGCCGACGACCACGGCGATCATCCCGGCGACCACGGCCGGCTTGGTCTTCCGTCGCTCGGCGACGCGCCTTCTGTTACCCACGACTTACGCTTCCTCCGCGCTGTTCAGGGTCCCCGTTGCCCTCATGCACCTCAACGACTGCAACAGACTAGAGTCCCCCTCCCGCACGGGTGACGTCAGCCTGCGGCTCGTAGCACAGCTGCGACAATCGGGCCCGCCGCGTCGCCGCCGTGGCCGCCCTCCTCGGTCATGGCCGCCGCCGACACGTCGTTACGGAAACCGGTGAACCAGCTGTTGGACACCTGCTGTCCGTCGACCTCCGCGGAACCGGTCTTCGCGCCGATGTCCCCGCCGAGCCCCGCCATCGCCTTGGCCGCCGTGCCCTGCGTCGCGGTGAGCCGCATCATCTGCCTCAGCTGGGAGGCGGTGGTGTACGGCAGCCCCCTGGCGGTGGCCAGTTCGCGGTCGTCGAGCTTCGGCGAGACCAGGTAGGGCTGGCGGAAGGTGCCGGTGATGGCGGTGGCGGTGACCGACGCCATGTTCAGCGGGTTCATCTGGACCTGGCCCTGGCCTATCGCGTTGGCCGCCCGGTCAGGACCGCTGACCGCGGGGACCTTGCCGTCGAAGGAGACGATGCCGGTCTTCCAGTCCTGGCCGATCCCGAACCGCTTCTTGGCCTCCAGGGTCAGCGACTCGTCGGTGAGTGGCTTCTCGTCGATCAGCTTGATGAAGGCGGTGTTGCAGGACCGCATGAAGCTGTTGGCCAGCGTGGCGTTCTCGTTGGGCTCCATGCCGGTGAGGTTCTTGAAGGTCTGCCCCTGCCACACAGCGTCGGGCGGACAGGGCGCCGGGCCGTTCATCGAGGTCACGCCGTTGTCGATGAGCATCGCGGCGGTGATGATCTTCATCGTGGAGCCGGGGGCCTTGGTGCCCTCGAAGGCCGCGTTGAAGGCGTCCGTACGGTTGTTGGCGACGGCCAGCACCTCGCCGGTGCTGGGCTTGACCGCGACGACCGAGGACTGCTTGTACAGCTTCACGGCCTTCTCGGCGGCCGCCTGCGCGCTCGCGCTGATCGTGGTCTCCAGCTTGCCCGCCTTGCCCTCGGCGAGGGTGAGCAGGGAGGTGTCGGGCGTCTGGTCCGGGTGCTTGACGACCAGCTCGATGCCGGGGGTGCCGCCGGCCTCGCTGCCGTATCTCTCCCGCAGGGCGTCCAGGACCGGGCCGAGGGAGGGGTACTTCTCCTTGGTCAGCACCTTCCCGTTGCGGTCGACCGCCTCGATGGACGGGTTCGCGGACTCGCCGGTCACCAGCCGGTCGTCCCGCTGGAGCTTCGGGTACACCACGGAGGGCTGCCAGTCGACGAGCGCCCTGCCGGTGGTCACCCCGCGCACGACGGTCAGCCTGCTGCTGTACGCCAGCGGCTTGGACTTGCCGCCGTAGGACACGGTGGCCTTGACGCTGTACGGCACGGTGGCGCCGGTCGCCTTACCGGGCGTGATCCTCACGTCGCCGATGTGCGCGTCCGCCGTGTAGTCCGTCAGCAGCGCCTTGGCCGTCGTGCTGTTGTTGGTGAGCGCGGCGGCGCTCGCCGCGTCGCCCTTCTCCCAGGCGGCGAAGAAGTCCTGGGAGGTCTCCTTGATCTCGTCGCCGGTGGGCGGCCCGCTCCGCTTGGCGTCCCCGACCCCACCGCTGCCGTCGTCGCTGAGCGCCGTGACGAAGTTGTACGCCCCGTATCCGGCCCCGCCGACCATCACGGCGAACACCGTGCCGACGACAGCGACCTTCACCCCCTTGGCCATGCTCTGGCCCCCTCCCCGTTTGCCCCGTTGTTGTGGGCACTCTAAGCGGGAGGTGTGACGGCCGGGGTAGGAGTTTTCCGATTCGTGGGAGTGGGTGCTCAATCACATACGTGAACCCTGGCTCGCTAGACCCACGTGTCCAGCCACATTCTCGAGCGCCAGTCGTCGATCGGGATGCTGGTGCCGGTGTACAGGGGCCAGAAGTAGATGAAGTTCCAGGTGATCAGGAGGACCAGGACTCCTGCTGCCGTCGCGCCCGCGACGCGGCGGCTGTCGCTTGCTCGGGGTGGGCCGACGAGGGCGCCGACGAGCATGGCCACGGCCAGGCAGAGGAAGGGGAGGAAGACGATCGTGTAGAAGAAGAAGATCGTGCGTTCCTGGTAGTTGAACCAGGGCAGATAGCCCGCCGCGATGCCGCAGGCGATGGCACCCGCCCGCCAGTCACGGCGGAAGAACCAGCGCCACAGCACGTACAGGATCGCGAAGCAGGCGGCCCACCACAGCAGCGGCGTACCGATCGCCAGCACCTCGCGGGCACACTTCTCGCCCGCGTCCGCCGGGCAGCCGTCGGTGCCGGGCGAGGGGGACTCGTAGAAGAAGGAGACCGGGCGGCCGTCGACCATCCAGCTCCACGGGTTGGACATGTACGTGTGCGGCGAGGACAGCCCGACGTTGAACTTGTAGACCTCGTGCTCGTAGTGGATCAGGCTGCGCCACCAGTCGGGCAGGAAGGTCCAGCTGCCGCCCTTGCCGTCGATCGCGGCCCAGTTGCGGTAGTAGCCGCCGGTGCCGTCCGCCGGGGAGAGGATCCAGCCGATCCACGAGGTGATGTACGTGACCACCGCGACCGGCACCATGGCAAGGAACGCGATCCCGAGGTCGTGCTTGAGGACCGCCTCGTACGGGTGCCGCGCCCCCGCGACCCGGCGCGAACCGACGTCCCACAGCACGGTCATGACGCCGAAGGCGATCAGGAAGAACAGGCCGTTCCACTTGGTGCCCATCGCGAGGCCCAGGAGGAGGCCCGCCAGCCAGCGGTAGGGGCGCCACCCCAGGCGCAGGGTGTCCCCGACGTGCGCGTCGGGGCGCACGAGGCCGTAGGAGTCGACCGGCAGCGCGGCCGCGAGTTTCTCCCGCGCCCGGTCGCGGTCGACGACCAGGCACGCGAACGCGGCCACCACGAAGAACATCAGCACGCCGTCGAGCAGCGCGGTCCGCGCCATCACGAAGGCCAGCCCGTCCACCGTCATCAGCGCGCCCGCCAGACAGCCCAGGAACGTGGAGCGGAAGATCCGGCGGCCCACCCGGCACACGATCAGCACCGACAGCGTCCCCAGCAGCGCCGTCATGAACCGCCAGCCGAACGGGTCGAACCCGAACATCAGCTCGCCGAGCCCGATGACGTACTTGCCGACCGGGGGATGCACCACATAGGCGGCGTCCGTCGGCAGCGGGACGTGTCCGTTCGAGGACAGGATCTGGCTGTCGACGTTCTTGTCCCAGCTCAGCTCGAAGCCGCGGTGGACGATCGCCCACGCGTCCTTGGCGTAGTACGTCTCGTCGAATATCACCTTCTTCGGGCTGCCGAGGTTCCAGAACCGCATGACCCCCGCCACCAGCGTCACCAGCAGCGGCCCGAGCCAGCCCGACCAGCGCCCGATCCGGTCCGCGAGCACCCCGGGGACGCCGAGGACCTGCCACATCCGCGGACTGGGTGCCGCATAGGGAGGTACCAGGCGCTCCCGCACATCGCCGCTGCTCTGCGCGGTGTAGCCGAAACGGCGCAGCCTCTGCTGCCACGACGGCCGCCGGTCCTGGGGGGCCTGGTCCTGCCGGGTGTCCGTGGAGGACGCGGTACTGGTCACCGCGCCATCGTAGGGAACCGTGCTGTGTGAGTCCCGTGCATGGGTGGATGCGTCCGGTTCGGGGCGCCCCTGGGAGGATGGGGAGGTGACTGGAACCCTTGTCCTGGCGGGCACCCCTATCGGCGACATCGCGGACGCTCCTCCCCGGCTGGCGGAGGAACTGACCGGGGCCGACGTGATCGCGGCCGAGGACACCCGCCGGCTGCGGCGGCTGACCCAGGGGCTCGGCGTGACGCCCAAGGGCCGGATCGTGTCCTACTTCGAGGGCAACGAGGCCGCCCGTACGCCCGAACTGGTCGAGGAACTCCTCGGCGGCGCGCGCGTGCTGCTCGTCACGGACGCCGGGATGCCGTCGGTGTCCGACCCCGGGTACCGGCTGGTCGCCGCGGCCGTGGAGCGGGACGTCCGGGTCACCGCCGTACCGGGACCCTCCGCGGTGCTCACCGCGCTCGCGCTGTCCGGGCTGCCGGTGGACCGGTTCTGCTTCGAGGGGTTCCTGCCGCGCAAGAGCGGGGAGCGGCTGTCGCGGCTCAGGGAGGTCGCCGAGGAGCGCCGGACCCTCGTGTACTTCGAGGCCCCGCACCGGCTCGACGACACGCTCGCCGCGATGGCCGAGGTGTTCGGGGCCGAGCGGCGGGCCGCGGTGTGCCGGGAGCTGACCAAGACGTACGAGGAGGTCAAGCGGGGGGCGCTGGGGGCGCTCGCCGAGTGGGCCGCGGACGGGGTCAGGGGGGAGATCACCGTCGTCGTCGAGGGAGCGCCCGCGAAGGGGGCCGAGGAGGTCGACGACGCCGAACTGGTGCGGCGGGTGCGGGTGCGGGAGGAGGCGGGGGAGCGGCGCAAGGAGGCCATCGCCGCGGTGGCCGCCGAGGCCGGCATCCCCAAGCGGGTTGTCTTCGATGCGGTTGTCGCGGCGAAGAACGCCCCTTCCTGATGGGTCGCATGAGGTGGGTCACACCCCCTCTGAGCAGGGCGCATGACGTCTGAGCGTGCGCCCCATGTGCTCGCAAAGCGGTGTCTCGGAATGCAAAGGTCCGCGCGGCGTGGCGGGCCCCTTCGGCAAGGAAAGCCCAAATCGGCTCCAACACTCGACAGGGTCTGTCGCCTTCGCCTTCCCGGAGGCGTCCACTGGGGTGAGGGACGTACCCGTCCTTCGAACCAGCGGACTCACAGGAGCTGGCATGAGCGAGATCGCGGGGCACCCCGGTGCCACGGCAGTCGTCAAAGAGTCCTACTCCTTCGCCTGCATGCGCTGCGGGCACGGGTGGGAGCAGTCGTACGAGATAGAGCACCACATCGACGGCGACGGCCGGGAGTTCGTGCAGTACACGGCGGACGGACGGGTCGTGCCCTCGCCGCTCTCCAGGCCCACGTGCGCCAACTGCGACCACCACGTCGTGCGGATCATGCGGCCCGGCCGGGTCGCCGCCACCCGCGACGCGGCGCACCGGCAGCAGCCCACGCCCGCCGCCGGACCCGTCGAGGCGCCGACGCCGGCCGACGGGACGCCGCAGCCGGGCGAGCACCACTGGCACCTGTCCGACCTGCTGCACGTGTTCCAGCGCAAGGCGAGCTGAACCGGTCTCCCGACGGGCGAGGCGTGCCCCTTTCGTAGGATCGGGGCATGCCTTCGAACAGCCCCCGCGAGAAGAACGCGGCGCCCCCGCTCCCGGAGCCCCTGCGGGTGCCGGTCGCCGACTCCCACACCCACCTGGACATGCAGGACGGGACCGTGGAGGAGGGGCTCGCCAAAGCCGCGTCGGTCGGGGTGACCACGGTCGTCCAGGTCGGCTGCGACGTCCGGGGCTCGCGGTGGGCCGCCGAGACCGCGGCCCGGTACGACGCCGTCCACGCGACCGTCGCCCTGCACCCCAACGAGGCCCCGCGCATCGTCCACGGCGACCCGGACGGCTGGTCCCGGCAGGGCGCGCGCACCCCCGGCGGCATTGGGGCCCTCGACGAGGCGCTCGCGGAGATCGACCGGCTGGCCGCGCTCCCGCAGGTCAAGGGCGTCGGCGAGACCGGCCTCGACCACTTCCGCACCGGGCCCGAGGGCAAGGAGGCGCAGGAGTCCTCCTTCCGCGCCCACATCGAGATCGCCAAGCGGCACGGCAAGGCGCTGGTCATCCACGACCGCGACGCCCACGACGACGTGCTGCGGGTCCTCAAGGAGGAGGGCGCCCCCGAGCGGACCGTCTTCCACTGCTACTCCGGCGACGCGGAGATGGCCGAAGTGTGCGCCCGCGAGGGCTACTTCATGTCCTTCGCCGGCAACGTCACCTTCAAGAACGCCCAGAACCTGCGGGACGCGGTGGCGGTGGCCCCCCTGGAGCTGCTGCTGGTGGAGACCGACGCGCCGTTCCTCACCCCGGCGCCGTACCGCGGACGGCCCAACGCCCCCTATCTCATTCCGGTCACGGTGCGCGCGATGGCCGCCGTGCGCGGCATCGACGAGGACGCGTTGGCCACGGCACTCGCCGCCAACACCGCCCGCGCCTTCGGGTACTGACCCGGGTCGAACGTAACTGCGGGTAGTCGCGTCGCTTTGGAGAGTGACGGTCGCTCCGCTAGGTTCTGGGGGCCCGATCCGGACTCCTGGAGCGTGTCGTCGTGAGCAACTCGCAGTACGAGACGTACGAGGCGTACGAGCCCTACGGCCCCACCGAGCCGTACACCGCGGACACGCTCCCGTACGGGGTGTACGGGACGCCGGTCCCGCCGTACGAGGACACCTACCGGCCCGCCTACGAGAGCCCCGACGACGCCACGCTGCCGACGGTCCCGGACGTGCGCCTCGCGGCGGGGCGGCGGGCCGCGCGCCGACGCCGGGCGCGGTCCGTGGAGCGGCCGGAGAGCGCGGTGCGCAGGCTGCTTCCGCAGGCGCTGGTCGTCGCCTTCCTCGCCGGCGGCACCACCGCCTTCGTCGCCGAGGACAAGGCGATCGAGCTGACCGTCGACGGCAAGCCGCGCACCCTGCACACCTTCGCGGACGACGTGACCGAACTGCTCGCCGAGGAGGGCGTGGCGGTGGGCGCCCATGACGTCGTCGCGCCGGCCCCCGGTGAACCGCTCACCAGCGGGGACGAGGTCGCGGTCCGTTACGGCCGTCCGCTCCGGCTCACGCTCGACGGACACCGGCGTGAGGTGTGGACGACGGCGCAGACCGTCGAGGGGGCGCTGGAACAGCTCGGGGTGCGCGCCGAGGGCGCGTACGTGTCGACCTCGCGCTCCCGGCGGATCGGGCGGGAGGGCCTCGCGCTCGACGTGCGCACCGAGCGCTCGGTGACCGTCATGGCGGACGGCCGGGCGCGGACGATCCGCACCAACGCGGCGACCGTGGGGGAGGCCGTCAGGGAGGCCGGGATCACGCTGAGCGGGATGGACACCACCTCGGTGGCCTCCGGCAGCTTCCCGCGCGAGGGCCAGACCATCACGGTGCTGCGGATCACCGGTTCGAAGGAGGTCCGCGAGGAGCAGATCCCGTTCCGCGAGCAACGGACCGCGGACGCCTCCCTGTTCAAGGGCACCGAGGTCATCGAACAGGCGGGGCAGCCGGGGGTACGACGGGTCACGTACTCCCTGCGCACGGTCAACGGCGTCAGGCAGAAGCCGCGCCGGATCCGGGTCGAGACGGTGCGCGAGCCCCGGGACCAGGTGGTGCGGGTGGGCACGAGGCCGATGCCGACCTCCGTCCAGGGCGCGGACCACCTGAACTGGCAGGGCCTGGCCCACTGCGAGTCCGGCGGCCGCCCGAACGCGGTGGACCCGTCGGGGACGTACGGCGGCCTCTACCAGTTCGACACCAGAACCTGGCAGGGCCTCGGCGGCTCGGGCCGCCCCCAGGACGCCCCGGCGGCGGAACAGACGCTCCGAGCGAAGAAGCTGTACGTACGGCGGGGGGCGAGCCCTTGGCCGCACTGCGGGGGGCGTCTGCACGGGTGAGGCCCGCGGCTAGGCTGTCCACGTGAGCACCCCCTCCCCAGACTCCCTCCTCGGCCCGGCCGACATCCGCGAACTCGCCGCCGCGCTGGGCGTACGCCCCACCAAGCAGCGCGGCCAGAACTTCGTGATCGACGCGAACACGGTCCGGAGGATCGTGCGGACCGCCCAGGTGAAGCCCGAGGACGTCGTCGTGGAGGTGGGTCCAGGTCTCGGCTCGCTCACTCTCGGGCTGCTGGAGACCGCGGACCGCGTCACCGCCGTCGAGATCGACGACGTTCTCGCCGGGGCGCTGCCGGCCACGATCGCAGCCCGCATGCCCGAGCGCGCCGACCGCTTCCACCTGGTGCACTCCGACGCCATGCAGGTCACCGACCTCCCGGCCCCATTGCCCACGGCACTCGTGGCGAATCTGCCCTACAACGTCGCCGTCCCCGTCCTGCTGCACATGCTCGACACCTTCCCGAGCATCGAGCGCACCCTCGTCATGGTCCAGGCCGAGGTCGCCGACCGGCTCGCCGCGGCGCCCGGTTCCAAGGTGTACGGCGTCCCGTCCGTGAAGGCCAACTGGTACGCCGAGGTGAAGCGGGCCGGGGCGATCGGCCGCAATGTCTTCTGGCCCGCCCCGAACGTCGACAGCGGCCTCGTCGCGCTCACCCGCAGGACCGAGCCGGTCAAGACCACCGCGTCGAAGCGCGAGGTGTTCGCCGTGGTCGACGCGGCCTTCGCGCAGCGCCGCAAGACCCTGCGGGCCGCGCTCGCCGGGTGGGCGGGCTCGGCGGCGGCCGCCGAGACGGCCCTCGTGGCGGCCGGGGTCTCGCCCCAGGCCCGCGGTGAGGCGCTCACCGTGGAGGAGTTCGCCCGGATCGCCGAGCACGCACCGAACAAGGAGCCGGTCCAGCAGTGAGCGTCACCGTCCGTGTCCCCGCCAAGGTCAACGTCCAGCTCGCGGTGGGCGCCGCCCGCCCCGACGGCTTCCACGACCTGGCCAACGTCTTCCTCGCGGTCGGCCTCCACGACGAGGTGACCGTGACGCCCGCCGAGGAGCTCCGGGTCACCTGCGAGGGCCCCGACGCCGACCAGGTCCCCCTGGACCGCACGAACCTCGCCGCGCGGGCCGCGCTCGCGCTCGCCGGGCGGTACGGGATCGAGCCCGCCGTGCACCTCCACATCGCCAAGGACATCCCCGTCGCCGGCGGCATGGCGGGCGGCAGTGCGGACGGCGCCGGCGCGCTGCTGGCCTGCGACACGCTGTGGGGCACGGGCGCCTCCCGGGAGGAACTGCTCGACATCTGCGCCGAGTTGGGCAGCGATGTGCCGTTCAGCCTGGTCGGCGGGGCCGCGCTCGGGACGGGGCGCGGGGAGAAGCTGCGCGCCCTCGACGTCGGCGGCGACTTCTCGTGGGTGTTCGCGATGGCGGAGCGGGGACTGTCGACCCCGGCCGTCTTCCGGGAGTTCGACCGGCTCACCGAGGGCCTCGACGTCCCCGAGCCCGTCGCCTCCGAGGCCCTGCTGGACGCGCTGGCCGCGGGCGACCCGGACGCGCTCGCCGCCGCCGTCTCCAACGACCTCCAGCCCGCCGCCCTCTCGCTCTTCCCGGAGCTGGCCGACACCCTCGCGGCGGGCAGCGCCGCGGGCGCCCTCGCCGGGCTGGTCTCGGGATCGGGTCCGACCACGGCGTTCCTGGCCCGGGACGCCGGGGCGGCGCTGAAGATCGCGGACGCGCTGCGCGCCTCGGGCACCTGCCGGGCGGTGCGCACGGCCTCGGGGCCGGTGCCGGGTGCGACGGTGATCCGGGCGTAGCGGTCGGACTACCCTGGAGGGTCGATCGATCCCCCTGGGCAGGAGAGAAATGGCCGTCAATCTGGTCAATGTCGAGAACGTCAGCAAGGTGTACGGCACCCGTGCCCTGCTGGACGGTGTCTCGCTCGGCGTCTCCGAGGGCGATCGCATCGGCGTCGTGGGCCGCAACGGCGACGGCAAGACCACCCTGATCCGCATGCTCGCCAAGCTGGAGGACGCCGACACCGGACGCGTCACCCACTCCGGCGGCCTGCGCCTGGGCGTCCTCACCCAGCACGACTCCCTGGACCCCGCGGCGACCGTCCGGCACGAGGTCATCCGGGACATGGCCGACCACGAGTGGGCGGGCAACGCCAAGATCCGGGACGTCCTGACCGGCCTGTTCGGCGGACTCGACCTGCCCGGCTTCCCGCAGGGCCTCGACACCGTCATCGCGCCGCTCTCCGGTGGCGAGCGCCGCCGTATCGCGCTGGCCAAGCTGCTCATCGAGGAACAGGACCTGATCGTCCTCGACGAGCCCACCAACCACCTCGACGTCGAGGGCATCGCCTGGCTGGCCAGGCATCTGCGCGAGCGCCGGTCCGCGCTCGTCTGCGTCACCCACGACCGGTGGTTCCTCGACCAGGTCTGCACCCGCATGTGGGACGTGCAGAAGGGCGATGTCTACGAGTACGAGGGCGGCTACTCCGACTACGTCTTCGCGCGGGCCGAGCGGGAGCGGATCGCCGCCACCGAGGAGACCAAGCGGCAGAACCTGGTCCGCAAGGAGCTGGCGTGGCTGCGGCGCGGCGCCCCCGCCCGTACGTCCAAGCCGCGCTTCCGGGTCGAGGCCGCCAACGAGCTCATCAAGGACGTGCCGCCGCCGCGGGACACGAGTGAGCTGATGAAGTTCGCGTCCTCGCGGCTGGGCAAGACGGTCTTCGAGCTGGAGGACGTGACCGTCCAGGCCGGGCCGAAGGTGCTGCTCAAGCATGTGACCTGGCAGCTGGGCCCCGGGGACCGGATCGGTCTCGTCGGGGTCAACGGCGCCGGGAAGACCTCGCTGCTGCGGGCCATGGCCGAGGCCGCGCGGACCGAGGGCGAGAAGCAGCCCGCGGGCGGCCGGGTCGTGGTCGGCAGGACCGTCAAGCTCGCCTATCTGTCGCAGGAGGTCGCCGAGCTCAACCCCGCGCTGCGGGTGCTGGAGGCCGTCCAGCAGGTGAGGGAGCGCGTGGACCTCGGCAAGGGGCGCGAGATGACCGCCGGGCAACTGTGCGAGACCTTCGGCTTCAACAAGGAGAAGCAGTGGACGCCGGTCGGGGATCTGTCCGGCGGTGAGCGGCGGCGGCTCCAGCTGCTGCGGCTGCTGATGGACGAGCCGAACGTGCTGTTCCTGGACGAGCCGACGAACGACCTCGACATCGAGACGCTGACCCAGCTGGAGGACGTCCTCGACGGCTGGCCCGGCTCGATGGTCGTCATCTCCCACGACCGGTTCTTCCTCGAGCGGACGACCGACCGGGTCTTCGCGCTGCTCGGGGACGCCACCTTGCGGATGCTGCCGCGCGGCATCGACGAGTACCTGGAGCGGCGGCAGCGGATGGAGGAGGCGGCGGCCGCCGCGTCCCCGGCTCCCGTGAAGGCTGTTGCCGAGAAGAGCGCGGCCGATCAGCGGGCCGCGAAGAAGGAGCTCCAGAAGATCGAGCGGCAGCTGGACAGGATCTCCGAGAAGGAGACCAAGCTGCACGCGCAGATCGCCGACAACGCGACCGACTTCGCGAAGGTCGCCACCCTCGATGCCGAGCTGCGGGATCTCGCCGGGGAGCGCGAGGAACTGGAGATGCGGTGGCTGGAGCTCGCCGAGGACGCGTGAAGGTGCGGCACATCGGCCTCGAACGACAGGAAAGCCGGGAATTCGTCACTTCCGGGACACTTCTCACCGGTAGGGGAAGCGCAACGTCGAACTAGCGTGTAGCTTCCGGGGGCATGAAGGGCGGGGGGCTGGGAGAGGGCCTCTGTCCGCGCGGATCAGTGGGCATCCATAGTGGGGCATTCACGCGGATCCATGGGGGGACTGGGGGGTTGCTCGATGGGAGTTCGGCTCATGGTGGTCGACGACCACCGATTGCTCGCCGAGGCGCTGGCCTCGGCACTGAAACTGCGCGGGCACCGGGTGCTCGCGGCGGCGGCGCCTGCCGCGGGGGCGGCGGAGCTGGTGATCAGCCGGGCGCCCGAGGTGTGCCTGCTGGGGACGGCCACGCCGGCCGAGCCGGGGATGTTCGACCCGGTCGTGAAGATCAAGCGGGAGCGGCCGCAGGTGGCGGTGCTGGTCCTGGGGCCGGTGCCGAGCCCTCGCGGGATCGCCGCCGCGTTCGCCGCGGGGGCCTCCGGCTATGTGCGGCACGACGAGCGGATCGAAGGGGTCGAGCGGGCGATCATGAAGGCGCGGGCGGGGGAGGCGGCGGTGGCGCCGCAGTTGTTGCAGGGGGCGTTCAGTGAACTGCTGAACCCTGCGGCCCAGCCGGACGACGAGGGACAGCGGTTGCTGCAGATGCTGACGCCTCGGGAGGTGGAGGTGTTGGTGCGGGTGGCCGACGGGGAGGACACGCGGCTGATCGCGGCGGGGATGGGGATAGCGCCGTCGACCGCGCGGACGCATGTGCAGCGGGTGCTGATGAAACTGGGGGTGGGCTCGCGTTTGGAGGCGGCGGCGCTGGCGGCGCGGACGGGATTGCTGGACCGGGCAGGCCCGCTGCCTCTGCCTCCGGCGGCGGGACCGTGAACTGTGCGGGTCCGGTGGGGGCGAGCGTTTTGCGCAGTTCCCCGCGCCCCTGAAATGCCTGCGGCGGCCCGTTGCGCTCCGGTGGGGGCGGACGCGAAGGCTGACGCCCCGTCGTGGCGCACGTCCACTGCAACCCACCCAGGGGCGCGGGGAACTGCGCGACCAGCCACGACGGACCCGCAGCCGCCCTACAACCGCACCCGGCACCCCCTTAGGCGCCCAGCTCAAGCCCAGCGCAGCGGGGGCGCGACCAGCCACGCCGGACCCGCAGCCGCCCCACGACCCCAGCCGGCACCCCCTACGCGTCCTTCTTCTCCTCAGGGACCGGAGGCGGAGTCGGGCGCAGCCTGAGCCAGACCAGGAAGAAGATGCCCAGGAGCAGCATGCCCAGGCCCGTCCAGAGGTTGATGTTGATGCCCTCCGCCTTGTCCAGCGTGGCGTCGGACGGGTTGATGCCGGCGATCGTGACGATGATGCCGTAGAGGACGAACAGGCCGCCGATGATGCGGCGCAGGTCGAAGATGCGGGCCGCCGTCGCGGACTTGGCCTGGAGTTCGGAGACTTCCCGCTGGACGTCGTGTTCGGACATGGTCTATCGATCCTCCGCGATCAGAACGAGAACGGGATGTAGCAGGCCGCCGCCAGGATCACGGCACCCCAGCCCAGCAGCGCCGGCCGCCGGTACCACGCGTCGTCCCCCGCGGCAGGCGGCTCGGACATGCCCGGGGACGTCGTGCCGTAGACCAGGCCCTGGAGTTCCTCCGCGGGCTTCGGGGCCGTGAAGAGGGACACGGCGACCATGACCACCGCACCGGCCACGAAGCCGACGATCGCCGAGACGAAGTTCGCGCCCTGGTCGGAGGGGATGTCGATGATGCCCTGCTTGTAGATCCAGAAGTAGTTCACCATCGCCGCGACCGTGCCGGCCAGCAGCCCCCAGAAGCCGGACTTCGCGGACGCGCGCTTCCAGAACATGCCGACGATGAAGACCACGAACATCGGCACGTTGAAGAAGGAGAACAGCGTCTGGAGGTAGCTCATGATGTTCGAGAAGGACGAGGCCAGGAAGGCCGTCCCCACGGAGGCGCAGACGCCGATCACCGTGATCAGGCGACCGAAGCGGACGTAGTACTCGTCCTCGCGACCCCGCACGACATAGTGGGCCCAGATGTCGTTCGTGAACACCGTGTTGAAGGACGAGACGTTCGCCGCCATGCCGGCCATGAAGGCGGCCAGGAGACCGGTGACCGCGATGCCGAGGACGCCGTTCGGCAGGAGCTGTTCCATCAGGTACGGGATGGCGTCGTTGTACTGGTAGCCCGACTCGGCCGTGCCGAAGCCGGGGATCAGGGCCGCCGCCACCAGGCCCGGGATCATCACCAGGAACACGATGAAGATCTTCGGGTACGCCGCGATCAGGGGAGTGCGCTGCGCCGCCGAGAGGTTCTTCGCCGACAGGGCCCGCTGGACCTCCGCGAAGTTCGTCGTCCAGTACCCGAAGGACAGCACGAAACCGAGGCCGAGCACGATCGTCAGCCAGTTCGCGCCCAGCGGGTTGGCGCTGCCGATGCCCGTACCGCCCCACGCGGTCGTGAAGTTGGCGCCGTGCTCCGCCGTCAGCTTGTCCGTCAGGCCGCCCCAGCCGCCCACCTTCTTCAGGCCGAGGACCACCAGCGGGATCAGGGCCGCCAGGATCACGAAGAACTGGAGGACCTCGTTGTAGATGGCGGAGGACAGCCCGCCGAGGGTGATGTAGGCGAGGACGAAGGCGCCCGCGACCACGATCGCCACCCACTGCGGCCAGCCCAGGAGGGCCTCCACGACGATCGCCAGGGCGTAGAGGTTCACGCCCGCGATCAGGATGGCCGCGAAGGCGAACAGCGCCGAGCTGAGCAGGTGGGCCCACTTGTCGAAGCGCAGGAGCAGCATCTCGGGGACCGAGCGCACCTTGCTGCCGTAGTAGAAGGGCATCATCACCAGGCCGAGGAAGACCATGGCCGGGATGGCGCCGATCCAGTACCAGTGGACCGTGTAGGCGCCGTACTGCGCGCTGTTGGCGGCCATGCCCAGGATCTCGGTGGCGGCCAGGTTGGCGGAGATGAACGCGAGACCCGTGATCCAGGCCGGCAGGGAGCGGCCGGAGAGGAAGAAGTCGAGGCTCGTCTTCACGGATCTCCGCGCCGCGAAGCCGATGCCCAGCACGACCACGAAGTAGATGCCGAGGATCGTGTAGTCGAGCCAGTTGGTGGGGAGCCGTAGCTCAGCGGCCAGGTATGCGCCTTTTGTGGGGGTCTGCATAGTCAGCAATTCAACACCTCGACTGGTGCGCTTTGTTTGATTCCGATGTTGACGTTGGTGGGCGGTCGTGATTACTTGTGTTTAGTTATGTTTGGGTGAAGGAGTTCAGCGGTGAAGAAGACCTCGACCCGGCTGGCCGACGGTCGCGAGCTCATCTACTACGACCTGCGCGACGACACCGTCCGCGACGCCGTGGACCGGCGCCCGCTGGAGCGGACTGTCACCACGTCCGAGGTTCGTCGGGATCCGCTGCTCGGCGACTGTGTGGCCATCGCCTCGCACCGACAGGGGCGCACCTACCACCCGCCCAAGGACGAGTGCCCGCTGTGCCCGTCGCAGGGTGACCGGCTGAGCGAGATCCCGGACTCGTCGTACGACGTCGTGGTCTTCGAGAACCGTTTCCCCTCGCTGGCCGGCGACTCGGGGCGCTGTGAGGTCGTCTGCTTCACCTCGGACCACAACGCCTCCTTCGCGGATCTGAGCGAGGAACAGGCGCGGCTGGTTCTCGACGCCTGGACGGACCGGACTTCGGAGCTGTCTCATCTGCCTTCCGTGGAGCAGGTGTTCTGTTTCGAGAACCGCGGTGCCGAGATCGGTGTGACCCTGGGTCACCCCCATGGCCAGATCTACGCGTACCCCTTCACCACGCCTCGCACCGCACTGATGTTGCGTTCTCTCGCCACCCACAAGGAGGCGACCGGAGGGGAGAACCTCTTCGACGCCGTCCTGGCACGCGAGCTCGCCGAGGAGCGGCTCGTCCTGGAGGGGGAGCACTGGGCCGCCTTCGTGCCCTACGCGGCGCACTGGCCGTACGAGGTGCACCTCTACCCCAAGCGCCGGGTGCCGGACCTGCTCGGCCTGGACGAGGAGGCCCGCACAGAGTTCCCCCAGGTCTATCTGGAACTCTTGAGGCGCTTCGACCGGATCTTCGGTGAAGGTGAGCCGCCGACGCCCTACATCGCCGCCTGGCACCAGGCGCCGTTCGGCGCGCTGGAGGACTTCGAGGGCGTGAGCCGCGACGACTTCGCGCTCCATCTCGAGCTTTTCACCATTCGCCGTACGTCCGGCAAGCTGAAGTTCCTCGCGGGCTCCGAGTCGGGCATGGGCGTGTTCATCAACGACATCCGGCCGGAGGCCGCGGCACAGCGACTGCGAGAGGTAGCGAGTTCATGAAGTACCTGGTGACAGGTGGCGCGGGGTATGTCGGCGGGGTCGTGGCCCAGCACCTCATCGAGGCGGGTCACGAGGTCGTCGTCCTCGACAACCTCTCCACCGGCTTCCGCGAGGGCGTCCCGGCCGGCGCGGCCTTCATCGAGGGCGACATCCGCGACGCCGCCAAGTGGCTGGACTCCTCCTTCGACGGCGTGCTCCACTTCGCCGCGTTCTCGCAGGTCGGCGAGTCGGTCGTGAAGCCGGAGAAGTACTGGGACAACAACGTCGGCGGCACCATGGCGCTGCTCGGCGCGATGCGCGAGGCGGGTGTCCGACGACTCGTCTTCTCCTCCACGGCCGCCACCTACGGGGAGCCCGAGGAGGTGCCGATCGTCGAGACCGCGCCGACCCGGCCGACCAACCCCTACGGCGCCTCCAAGCTCGCCGTCGACTTCATGATCACCAGCGAGGCGAACGCGCACGGGCTGGGTGCCGTGTCCCTGCGCTACTTCAACGTCGCCGGCGCCTACGGCAAGCAGGGCGAGCGGCACGACCCCGAGTCACACCTCATCCCGCTGATCCTCCAGGTCGCCCAGGGCAGGCGGGAGGCGATCTCCGTCTTCGGCGAGGACTACCCGACCCCGGACGGCACCTGCGTCCGCGACTACATCCACGTCGCCGACCTGGCCGACGCCCACCTCCTCGCGCTGAAGGCGGCCCAGCCGGGCGAGCACCTCATCTGCAACCTCGGCAACGGCGAGGGCTTCTCCGTCCGCCAGGTCATCGAGACCGTCCGCCGGGTGACCGGCCACCCGATCCCCGAGATCGTGGCCCCGCGCCGGGACGGCGACCCGGCCACCCTGGTCGCCTCCGCCGCCACCGCCCGCGACAAGCTGGGCTGGAACCCGACCCGCGCGGATCTCGCGGGGATCGTCGCGGACGCCTGGGAGTTCGCGCAGCACATCGCGAGGGAGCAGTAGTGGAGCAGGTGCAGCGGGGTTTCGTGGAGCTCTACGGAACCGAGCCCGAGGGTGTCTGGTCGGCGCCCGGCCGCGTCAACCTCATCGGTGAGCACACCGACTACAACGACGGCTTCGTGATGCCCTTCGCGCTGCCGCACACCGCCGTCGCGGCCGTCTCCCGGCGCACCGACGGCGTCCTGCGGCTGCACTCGGCCGACGTCGAGGGCGGCGTCGTCGAACTGCGCCTGGACGACCTCGCCCCGGAGAGCGACCGGAACTGGACCGCCTACCCGGCCGGTGTCGTCTGGGCGCTGCGCGAGGCCGGCCACCCGGTCACCGGCGCCGACGTCCACCTGGCCTCGACGGTCCCGGCGGGCGCGGGCCTGTCCTCCTCGGCGGCCCTGGAGGTCGTGATCGCACTCGCGCTCAACGACCTGTACGCCCTCGGCCTCCAGCGCTGGCAGCTGGCCCGCCTGTGCCAGCGCGCCGAGAACGTCTACGTCGGCGCCCCCACCGGGATCATGGACCAGACCGCGTCCGCCTGCTGCGAGAGCGGGCACGCCCTGTTCCTCGACACCCGGGACCTGTCCCAGAAGCAGATCCCCTTCGACCTCGCCGCCGAGGGCATGGTCCTGCTCGTCGTCGACACGCAGGTCAAGCACTCGCACAGCGAGGGCGAGTACGGCAAGCGCCGCGCGGGCTGCGAGCGCGGGGCGGCCCTGCTCGGCGTCGACGCCCTGCGGGACATCCCCTACGGCGAGCTCGACGCGGCCCTCGCACGGCTCGGCGACGACGAGGAGGCCGTACGCCTGGTCAGGCACGTGGTCACCGAGGACGAGCGGGTCGAGAAGGTCGTCGCCCTGCTGGAGTCGGGCGAGACCCGCGCGATCGGCCCGGTGCTGGTCGCGGGCCACGCCTCGCTGCGGGACGACTTCCGGATCTCCTGCCCCGAGCTCGACCTGGTCGTCGACACCGCCCTCGCTTCCGGCGCCCTCGGCGCCCGGATGACCGGCGGTGGCTTCGGCGGCTCGGCGATCGTGCTGGCGGAGGCGACGGACGCGGAGGCCATCACCAAGGCGGTCGAAGCGGCCTTCGCCGCGGCGGAGTTCACCGCTCCGCGGGTCTTCGAGGCGGTTCCCTCCGCGGGGGCCCGGCGCCTGGTCTGAGACCGGCTGACCGCTGTTTTGCCCGGCTTGATCCGAACTTGGGGAAAGCCGGGCCTCTCCCTGGCGTACGCCCCAGTAGGTTCGGAGCGTGAGTCGAGGGCGTCATCGCATCCTGTCGGCGATCGGCATCGCCTGCTACGCGCTCGCCGCGATCGTCGGCTTCTTCGTGCTGGCGGACCATCAGGGCTCCGGCCTGCTGCTGCCCCTGTGGATCGCCCACGGCGTGCTCCTCGCCGTACTGCTGACGAAGCTCGCCGCGGACGAGACCGGCCTGTCCGCCGCGCTGCTCGTGGTGGGCGCCTCCTTGATGGCGGTCTACATCGCCGACCTGGCCCGCGACGACCTCACCCTGGAGCGGCGGGGCGAGCGGATCTCCGCGACCGTCGTGCGCGAGTGGCTCGCCCCCGACCAGGGGCGGGCCGACCGCACCTACGACTACGCCCTCGCCCGCCGCGACGGCACCCGGGTCCCCGGCCCCGCCCTCCAGGCCAAGTCCGGCAGCTACGCCCTCGGTCAGCGCGTCACCGTGCTCGCCGACCCCCAGGGTGTGCTGCGCCCTCGTACTCCAGGGGACGCGGACGCGACCCGGGACGTGCTGAGTGTCGGGGCGTTCGCGCTGATCGCGCTCGGCGTGGTCGCGGCCACCGCCCGCCGGGGTGTGACCGTCGCCCGCCGCCGGGAGGAGCGGGCCAGGCTGGAGGAGCAGGAGCACATCCTCCGCGAGGCCCTGCGCACGGCGGTGGCCGACGACCACGGCTTCGTCGAGGTGCACCCCGGGCACTACCCCGACGTCTCCCACCGCCGCGCGGCCGGTATCGCGGGCGAGCTGGGCCTGGAGCCGGCGGACGATCCGGGAAGCTGGCGCTTCAGGCAGTGAGCCGCTTGGTCAGCGTGTACTCCGTGACCCCCGGCGGGTAGTCCGGGATCACGCACACCACGTCGTACCCCTGCTTCCGGTAGAACTCCGGCGCCTGGAAGTCCCAGGTCTCCAGGCGTACGGAGGTGCAGCCCCGCTCGTGACGCGCCGTTCGCTCCGCCTGTGCGAGCAACTGCGAACCCAGGCCCGCCCCGCGGTGCCGTTCGTCGACCCACAGATAGGTCACGTGCAGCCAGCTCGTCCAGGTGTGGCCGACCAGTCCGCCCGCCAGGGCGCCGGAGTCGTCCAACACCCAGACGTGGAGCGGAAGTTCGCGTTCACCTGGGGTTCCGCGCAGGGCGCGGAGCACCGGGGAGGCCGCCGTGTTGGTGGCCCGCAGCCGGGAGCGGAGCAGATCGTGCCGGGCCTTGTCGACTTCTGTCTCCAGACGAAACATGCGGCTCACCATAAACGTCCCGGACGGCCAGTTCTGCAAATAACCTTCCGCTCCTGCCCCCCGGCCGTACCCTGATGAACAGCACCGGTGGGGGCCGGTGCTGATCAGGGGGCGAGACAGTCGGGTACGGCGCCCGAAGTGGGGGTAGCAGTTCTTGCGCGGCGGCGGCCGTGCGGCCATCGTGCTTCGGGCGTCGTACCCGCGGCGGTGTCGTCTCCCGAGTCGTCTTTTCCGGACGATGACGATGGGGTATCCCCTGCTCTTCGAGAGCTTGGGGAAGGGGGTTACGTGGTTCGCATCCGAGTCCTGGTCGTCGACGACCATCGCATCTTCGCCGAGTCGCTGGCCGCCGCGCTGGCGGCCGAGCCCGACGTGGAGGTCTCCGCGGCGGGCAGCGGTCCCGCCGCGCTGCGCTCACTGGAGCGCGCGGCCGCCGAGGGCCGCCGCTTCGACGTCCTGCTCGTCGACGCCGACCTGGGCGGCAACGTCCAGGGCATCAGGCCCGCCGTCTCCGTGCAGGACGGCAATGAGGACGGCCTGGTCGACGGCATCTCCCTGGTCGCCGGGGTCCGTACGGCACAGCCGGCGGTCCGGATCGTGGTGCTCGCCGAGAAGGACGATCCGCGCCGGGCCGCGCTCGCCCTCCAGGCCGGCGCCTCGGGCTGGGTCGCCAAGGACTGCTCGCTGTCCCGGCTGCTCACGGTCATCCGGGGGGTCCTGCGTGACGAGACCCATCTGCCGCCCGCCCTGCTCACGGGCGTCCTGCGCGAGCTCACCGCCGCCCGCAAGCACCGCACCGAGAGCGAGCGGCTGGTGGAGTCCCTCACCCCGAGGGAGCGCGAGGTGCTGCGCTGCATGGTGGCGGGGCTCGGCCGCAAGGCGGTAGCCGAGCGGCTGTTCCTCTCCCCGCACACCGTCCGCACCCATATGCAGAACGTCCTCGGCAAGCTGGGCGTCCACTCCACCCTGGCCGCCGTGGCGCTCGCGCGGCGCGCGGGCGTGGGGCCGGTCGACCTAGCCGGGGATGTTGTCGAACGGGGCGGTCAGCTGGCGTAGCAGCCCGGCCAGTTCCCCGCGCTGGGCGCGGGAGAGCTCGGCGAGGATCGCGCGTTCCTGTTCCAGCAGACCGGCGAGGGCCTGGTCCGCGCGGTCCTTGCCGTCCTCGGTGAGCCTGACCAGCACCCCGCGCCGGTCGCTCGGGTCGGGCAACCGCTCCACCAGGCCCTTCTTGGCCAGCCGGTCGATGCGGTTGGTCATGGTGCCCGAGGTGACCAGAGTCTGCGTCAGCAGCTGCCCCGGGGAGAGCTGGTACGGCGTCCCCGCGCGCCTCAGCGCGGTCAGCACGTCGAACTCCCAGGGCTCCAGGCTGTGCTCGGCGAAGGCCAGCCGGCGTGCCCGGTCCAGGTGCCGGGCGAGCCTGCTCACCCGACTGAGGACCTCAAGCGGTTCCACGTCGAGGTCCGGGCGCTCGCGGCGCCACGCCGATACCAGTCGATCGACCTCGTCCTCCATGACGATCAGTGTAGTGGTTGTGTCGATGTGAAGTCTCTTGATGTAAAGCTTCTTGACATCAAGATAATCGCGCGAGGAGAGTGGGGTCATGACGACTTGGGACCCCGCTCAGTACCTCCGCCACGCCGGCCACCGCGCCCGCCCCTTCACCGACCTCCTTGCCCGGGTCCCGGACCTCCCGGGCCGGCCGCCCCTGATCGCCGATCTCGGCTGCGGCCCCGGCAACGTGACCGTCCTCCTCGCCGAACGCTGGCCCACGGCCCGGATCACCGGCTACGACAACTCGGCCGAGATGCTCGACAAGGCGCGCGCCGAGTACGGCCACCTGGACTTCGTCCACGCCGACGTCCGCACGTGGGTGCCCGCACAGCCGTACGACCTCATCGTCAGCAATGCGACGCTGCAATGGGTGCCGGGGCATGTGGAGCGGTTCGGGGCGTGGGTGGAGGGGCTCAGGCCCGGCGGTGTGTTCGCCTTCCAGGTGCCCGGGAACTTCGACTCCCCGAGCCATCGGCTGATGCGGGAACTCGCGGAGTCGGCGGGCCTCGGCGACACCCTCCGCCACGACGACGCGGTGCTCTCGCCGGAGACGTATCTGGCGGCGCTGGCGGACCTGGGCTGCGAGGCGGACGTCTGGGAGACGACGTACGTCCATCTGCTGGAGGGCGAGGACCCGGTCCTGGACTGGGTGAAGGGCACGGGCCTGCGCCCGCTCCTCACGGCGCTCGCGGACGACCCCGGGGCGCGGGAGGACTTCCTGGACGCCTACCGCATGGCCCTGCGCAAGGCGTATCCGTCAGGTCCGCACGGCACGCCGTTCCCCTTCCGCCGGATCTTCGCGGTGGCCCGCAAGGCCGGATGAGCTTGTTTGGCCGGGGCCGTCCGGGTCACCCGCAGTGGTGACAGCGGAGTCGTAACGCTGGGAGTGAGAACCGTGGCAGGAGACCAGAAGGCCAAGGCCAAGAAGGAACAGGCCAAGGGCAAGGTGAAGGAAGCCGTGGGGCGCGCCGTCGGCAACGAGCGCATGGAGGCCGAGGGCCGGGCCGCGCAGTCCAAGGGTGACGCGCGTCAGGCCAAGGAGAAGACCAAGGACGTCTTCAAGCACTGACGGCGACCGACCCGCGACAGACGCGACGGCCCGTGCACCGCGAGGTGCACGGG
>NZ_JBHUXV010000053.1:0-59318 GCF_042669125.1 Streptomyces sp. NPDC057253
GGTTACATTCCGAACCCGGAAGCTAAGCCTTACAGCGCCGATGGTACTGCAGGGGGGACCCTGTGGGAGAGTAGGACACCGCCGAACAATTTTTGATGGAAAGGCCCACACCTTATGATGTGGGCCTTTCTGCGTTTAATGCTTCTTTTTAAGGGGGCGCCGAGCGCCCCCTTTCTTTGTTTACAGGCGTCCCGCCGCCTTCAGTGCCAGATACGCGTCTGCCAGGGCCGGCGCCAGGTCGTCGGGCGTCGCGTCGACGACGGTCACCCCGTGCCGACGGAGCTGCTCCGCCGTGCGCTGACGTTCCGTCTGGGCCTGGGCTGCGGCTGCGGCTTCGTAGATCGCCTCGGTGTTTCCACGGGCTGTGGCCATGCGGGCGATATGAGGATCCGCGACTGAGGCCAGGAGGACTGTGTGGCGTTGCGTGAGCTGAGGGAGTACGGGCAGTAGGCCCTCCTCGATCGGCGCTGCGTCGAGGCTCGTGAGCAGCACGATCAGGGAGCGGCGAGGGGCCGTACGAAGAGCTGTGGCCGTGAGGCTTCGGGCGTTTGTTTCGACGAGTTCGGGTTCGAGTGGGGCCATTGCGTTGACCAGGGAGGGGAGCAGGTCTTTTGCCGTGCGGCCTTGGACGAGGGCCCGTACTCCGCGGTCGTATGCGAGGAGGTCCACGCGGTCGCCGGCGCGGGAGGCGAGGGCGGCCAGGAGGAGGGCCGCGTCCATGGAGGCGTCGAGGCGGGGGGCGTCGCCGACGCGGCCGGCCGAAGTGCGGCCGGTGTCGAGGACCAGGAGGATGTGGCGGTCGCGTTCGGGGCGCCAGGTGCGTACGGCGACGGCGCTCTGGCGGGCTGTGGCTCGCCAGTCGATGGAGCGGGTGTCGTCGCCGGGGACGTACTCGCGCAGGCTGTCGAATTCCGTGCCTTCGCCGCGGGTGAGGACGCTGGTGCGGCCGTCGAGTTCGCGCAGGCGGGCGAGCTTGGAAGGCAGGTGCTTGCGGCTGGTGAACGGGGGCAGCACGCGGACCGTCCAGGGGACCTTGTGGGTGCCCTGGCGGGAGAAGAGCCGGAGGGGGCCGTAGGAGCGAATCGTCACGCGGTCGGCCTGGCGGTCGCCGCGGCGGGTGGGGCGTAGTCGAGTGGTGAGGCGTCGGCGTTCACCGGCGGGGACCGTGAGGTGGTGGCGGGAGGCGTCCACCTCGGTGCCGGGCTGCCAGCTGCTGGGGGGCCAGGCGTCGCGGATGTGGGCGCGGAGCGGGCGGCCTGAGGGGTTTGTGACGGTGAGGGTGACGTCGGCTGTTTCGCCCAGGCGGGCGGAGGTGTCGCCGGAGCGGGTCAGACCGAGTCGTCGTACGGGAGCGGCCAGGGCGAAGTCGCAGGCGCAGGCCACCGCCAGAGGGGCGTTGACCGCGAGGATGCCCGTCCAGCTGGGTTCCCAGATGCCGATGGGGAGGGAGCCCAGGGCTGCGACGAGGGCGGCTCGTCCGGTGAGGGCCATCAGCGGGGGACCGGGACGTGGGCGAGGATCGCGTTGATGACGGAGTCCGGGGTGACGCCTTCCATCTCGGCCTCCGGGCGCAGTTGTACGCGGTGGCGGAGGGTAGGGAGGGCCAGGGCCTTCACGTCGTCGGGGATGACGTAGTCGCGGCCGGTGAGCCACGCCCACGCGCGCGAGGTGGCCAGAAGGGCCGTGGCGCCGCGGGGGGAGACGCCCAGGGTGAGGGACGGGGACTCTCGGGTGGCGCGGCAGATGTCGACGACGTAGGCGGTGATCTCGGGGGAGACCGTGGTCTTGGCGACCGCTGCGCGTGCCGCTTCGAGGTCGGCCGGACCCGCTACGGGGCGTACGCCGGCGGCCTTGAGGTCGCGGGGGTTGAAGCCCTCGGCGTGGCGGGTGAGGACGTCGATCTCGTCCTGTCGGGAGGGGAGCGGGATCGTCAGCTTGAGGAGGAAACGGTCCAGCTGGGCTTCGGGGAGGGGGTAGGTGCCCTCGTACTCGACCGGGTTCTGGGTCGCTGCGACCAGGAAGGGGTCGGGGAGGAGGCGGGGGGTTCCGTCGACCGTGACCTGGCGCTCCTCCATGGCCTCCAAAAGGGACGACTGGGTCTTCGGCGGTGTGCGGTTGATCTCGTCGGCCAGGAGGAGGTTGGTGAAGACCGGGCCGGGCTGGAAGGAGAACTCGGCGCTGCGGGTGTCGTAGACCAGGGAGCCCGTCACATCGCTCGGCATGAGGTCGGGGGTGAACTGGACGCGCTTGGTGTCGAGTTCCAGTGCGGATGCGAGGGCGCGGACGAGCAACGTTTTGGCGACCCCAGGGACTCCTTCAAGTAGTACGTGTCCGCGGCAGAGGAGGGCGACGACGAGACCGGTCACGGCGGGGTCCTGGCCGACCACGGCTTTGGCGATCTCGGCGCGCAGGGCTTCCAGGGAGGCCCGGGCGTTGTCCGGGTTCCCGGTGGTCCCGGCGTTGTCAGTGGTCGGGTCCATCATGAACGGCGTACCTCTCTTTCGAGGGCGTCGAGTTGGTCGGCTAGGGAGATGAGGGCTGCGTCGTCACCAGGCGGCGGGCCGAAGAGCAGGGAGTGCAGGGGCTGTCCGTCGCCTTCGGTGCGGAGGTGGGCGGACAGGGCGGGGAGCAGTGCTTCGGGCGCGTGCGCCTGGGCGGCGGGGACGCCTACGAGGGGGGCGAGGCGGGTGCGGGTGGTGGAGCGAAGAGCGGTGGCCGCGCGGTCGCGGGCGCCCGCCTTGCGGTAGAGGCGGGCGCGGCCTTCGACGGTTTCGGAGGCGCGGATCGCCACGGGGAGTTTTTCGGGCACGAGGGGGCCGAGTCGGCGTGCCCTCCACAGGGCGGCGAGGGCTGCCGCGAAGAAGAGCTGCAGGGTGCCCCAGAGCCAGCCCGAGGGGAGCAGGTCGAGGAAGTCCTTCTCCTCGGCCGGGTCGGTGGCGGAGGCGTCGGAGAGCGAGGGGAGGTACCAGACCAGATGGGGGCGGGAGCCGAGGAGTTGGAGGGCGAGCGAGGCGTTGCCCTGCTTGTCGAGGGCGTCGTTGTAGAGGATGTCGGGCGCGCCGAGCACGATGGTGTCGCCGTCCCCGGAAGCCGCCGGGACGCGCACCAGGGTGGGCAGGCGGTCGCTGGGGTAGCACTCGTCGTTGCCGGGGTGGGTGACGGTGTAGCGGAAGCCGCCCGTGTCGGCGCTCCCCGCGCGCCGGGCTGCGGGGAAGGCGCAGTCGGGGGAGAGCGTCGAGTCGAGGCTGGTGGCAGGGTCGGCCACGACGCCGGGGGCCAGGCGCTGGACGGACCAGCTGGCGGGGGCGACGAGGACCGTGCGGCCGTCGGAGTCGGCGGTGGCGGAGTGCAATTGGCTCTGCTGGCGATGCGTCAGGAGGTCGGGTACGGCGATCAGGAGCGTGGTGTCCCGGCCGGCCGCGGAGCGTGCCTCGTCCAGGGTGGTGACCACGCGGGTGTCGACGCCCCGCTCCGCGAGGAGTTCGGCGACGGCCCGGCTGCCGTAGGGGTCGGCGGAGCGGGGGTCGAGGCTGCCGTGGCGCTCGGTGGAGCGGATCGCCGCGATCGCCACGGCCGCGACGAGAAGGAGCACGACAGCGAGGACGACGCCTCGCGCGCGGGTCCACACCTGGCGGGTGGTGGGCGAGGCCGAGGTGGACGGGAGCGTGGCCTCGGTGGTCATTCGGCGGCTCCCTGGCGGGCGGGGTGGTCCGCGCTGTGGCTGATGCTCGTGCCGCTCGTGCTGTTCGCGAGTACTGGCTTGGTGTTTTCCAGGTCGCGGTCGAGGTCGGCGATGCGGTGGTACGACTGCTCGGTCGCGGTGCGGCCGCCGTATGTGACGTCGTCGAAGTCCCGGGCCGCGGAGCGCAGTCGGTCGGTGTGGGAGGGCAGGGCGCGGCCCGCTTCCGCGGCTGCCTCGTCCGCGGTGCGGCCGGGGCGGACGTCGAGGAGGGTGCGTTCCTCCAGGGAGCGGACGATGGCGCGCATGCGCTCCTGGACGGCCTGGTTCCAGTGGCCCTGGGCGGCGTGGGCCGCGGCGGCCGCGCGGTGGTCGGCGGCGCTGCGGGGGCGATCGTCGAACAGGGCGGCGGAGGAGGTCGGACCGCGGCGGGGTGTGCCCAGGCGCCACCACAGGGCGCCGACGACCAGGAGAACGGCGGCGATGACGACGACCAGACCGAGCGGCCCTCCCGGGGTCGCGGACGAGGCGGCGTTGAACAGCTTGTCCACCCAGTCCCAGAAGGCATTGAGGGCGCGCTGGAACCAGCTGGGGTCGTTCTCGTGGTACATCCGCTTGGACAGCTCGCGGCGAGCCGCCTCCCGTGCGGGGTCGCGTGGGATGGTCAGCGGCGGTTCGTCGGCGGACCGTGCCGACAACAGCACGGAGGTGTCGGCGGCGCGCAGCAAGGTGAGCACTCCCCCCGGCAGGTTCACCGCAGCATCAGCTCCCGGGGGTGGGGCCGGTGGCGTAGCCCTGGACACCGGCCGCGCGGGCCAGTTCGAGGTCGAGGGCCTCGCGGCGGATGCGCTGGTCGATGTAGAGGAGCACGGTGACGCCCGCCGAGATCGGGAAGGTGATCATGGAGCCGATCACCGAGCCGATGCCGCTGACGATGAGGAAGGTCCAGCCGAGGTCGCCGCTGCCGTTGACGAAGCCGCTGACACCTTCGCCGCTCAGGGCGGCGGCGAGGAAGGTGAAGGGGATGACGACGATCGCCGCGACGATGTTCGCGATGATCGCGGCCAGCAGTTGGATGCCGAGGACCCGCCACCAGGAGCCGCGGACCAGTTTCGTGGAGCGGCTCATCGACTTCAGGATGGTCTGCTTCTCCAGCATCAGCGCGGGCGAGGCCAGGGAGAAGCGGATCATCAGCCATACGGCGACGACACCTGCGCCGAGGACGCCCAGGACGGCGAGGGCGATACCGCCGCCGTTCGAGGCCGTGGCGGCCACGAGGATGCCGGGCAGCGCACCCACGGTGAGCACACCGAAGGTGATGAGAAGCAGGAGGAAGATCAGGCCGAACAGCCTGGGCACCTGCGGGCGGGCGTCCCTCCAGGCCTCACCGGTGGTGACGGGGCGGCCGAGCACGGCCCGGCTCGTGACGGTCGTGAGCAGTGCGGTGGCGGCGATCGTGCCGATCAGCGAGATCAGGAAGACGACCGCGGTGCTGAGCAGGCTCTCGCCCAGGGCGCGGGTCACCTCGTCGGCGCTGGCGCTGGGGTCGTTGAGGGCCTCGGTGCTGGCGCTGTCGTTGAGGACGAAGCCCTGGAGCAGGATGACCAGGACCTCGGTCACGACCGCGACGGTCAGCGAGACGCCCAGGACCGTACGCCAGTAGGTGCGCATGGTGGAGACCGCGCCGTCGAGGATCTCGCCCACGCCGAGCGGGCGCAGGGGGATCACGCCGGGCTTGGCCGCGGGCGGGGGGCCGCCCCAGCCGCCGTACCCGGGGTGACCGGCGTAGCCACTCCAGCCCGGCTGAGGGCCCGGGCCGGCGGGGGGCGGGGAGCCCCAGCCTCCGGGGGCGGGAGGGGGCGGGGGAGGGGCCTGGCCGGGAGCGGCGGGACCGGTGGGCGCGGACCACTGGGCGGGTGGCGGCTGCTCCTGGGACCACTTCGAGCCGGTGTCCTGCGAGGCGTCGGCCGGCTGCTGCGTGGGCTGCGCCGCGCCGGAGGTGCTCGGCTTCGCCGCGTCGGGATCGACGGAGGGCTCGGCGGGCTGTGTCGCGTCGGAAGGGGCGGCGGCCGCGGCGGGCTTCGCGTCGGCGGGCTCGGCGGGGCCGGACGTGCCGGGCTCGTGCCCGTCGGACGGGGCGGATCCGGGCGAGGCCCAGCCCGGAGTGTCTTTCATCGTCGCTCCTTCACGGTGCCCGTCCGCGGTCGCGGCGGCAGGTTGGCAGCCATCGTGCCATGGGGTGGTGGGCGGAGGACCAGCCGCGGTAGGGGCTGCACACCTTCAATACTCCGCCGGACAAGGGGCAGACTGACGGCATGGCTGATCAGTACGCGCAAACCGGCGAGGACAGCAAGCCCACCGAGATACCGGCGATCCGCTGGGAGGAGCCACCCGAAGGCCCTGTACTGGTGCTTCTCGACCAGACGAGACTGCCGGCCGAGGAGGTCGAACTGGTCTGCACGGACGCGTCCGCGCTGGTGGAGGCTATCCGTTCGCTCGCTGTGCGCGGGGCGCCGTTGCTCGGCATCGCGGGGGCGTACGGGGTCGCGCTCGCCGCCGCGCGCGGGTTCGACGTGGACGAGGCGGCGACCGTGCTGGCCGGTGCGCGTCCCACCGCGGTGAACCTGGCGGTCGGGGTGCGCAGGGCGCAGGCCGCTTACCGGGCCGAGCTCGCCAGGAGCGGTGATCAGGAGCAGGCGGCCGGGGCGGTGCTGGTGGCGGCGCGCAGGCTGCATCAGGAGGACGCGGCGGCCAGCGCGGCGATGGCGGAGCGCGGGCTGACGCTGCTGGACGAGCTGCTGCCGGGTGGCGGGCACCGGATCCTCACGCACTGCAACACCGGTTCGCTGGTGTCGGGCGGTGAGGGGACGGCGTTCGCGGTGGCTCTCGCGGCGCACCGGGCGGGGCGGCTGCGGCGGCTGTGGGTGGACGAGACACGTCCCCTGCTTCAGGGCGCCCGGCTGACGGCGTACGAGGCGGCGCGCAGCGGGATGGCGTACACCCTGCTGACCGACAACGCGGCGGGCTCGCTGTTCGCGGCCGGGGAGGTGGACGCGGTGCTGATCGGGGCGGACCGGATCGCCGCGGACGGCTCGGTGGCGAACAAGGTGGGGAGCTATCCGCTCGCGGTGCTCGCGCGGTATCACCATGTGCCGTTCATCGTGGTGGCGCCGCTGACCACGGTGGATCCGGACACCCCGGACGGGGCGTCGATCGAGGTCGAGCAGCGGTCCGGGCATGAGGTCACCGAGATCGCAGCGCCCCAGGTGCCGGTGGTGGGAGGTGCGCTGGACGGCGGGATTCCGGTGGCGCCGCTGGGTACTCAGGCGTACAACCCGGCTTTCGATGTGACACCGCCGGAGCTGGTGACGGCGATCGTGACGGAGGAGGGCGTGGTGTCGCCGGTGACGGCTGAGGCCCTTGCTGAGCTGTGTGCCAGATCCCGGCAGGTGACGATCAGCTGATCGAACAACGGGGCCGACGCGGTCCGCCGAGGCCCGAACCGCAGACAGTAGCGACCCCATACGACTATCGTCACAGGTCAGTGACCTCCCTCACCAGCGCCCCGGTCACTGTTACGAGAATGGGATGATGTCGTTTATGAAGGGACGAGTCCTTGTCGTCGACGACGACACCGCACTTGCCGAGATGTTGGGCATCGTGCTGCGTGGTGAAGGTTTTGAGCCGTCTTTCGTAGCCGACGGTGACAAGGCGCTGGCCGCGTTCCGCGAGGCCAAGCCGGATCTGGTGCTGCTGGACCTGATGCTGCCCGGACGGGACGGTATCGAGGTGTGCCGCCTGATCAGGGCGGAGTCCGGGGTGCCGATCGTGATGCTGACGGCCAAGAGCGACACCGTCGATGTCGTCGTGGGACTGGAGTCCGGTGCCGACGACTACATCGTGAAGCCGTTCAAGCCGAAGGAGCTCGTGGCTCGGATCCGGGCGCGGCTTCGGAGGTCGGAGGAGCCGGCTCCCGAGCAGCTCGCCATCGGGGATCTGGTCATCGACGTGGCCGGGCACTCCGTGAAGCGGGACGGGCAGTCGATCGCGCTGACGCCGCTGGAGTTCGACCTGCTGGTCGCGCTCGCGCGCAAGCCGTGGCAGGTGTTCACGCGTGAGGTGCTGCTGGAGCAGGTGTGGGGCTATCGGCACGCCGCCGACACCCGGCTCGTGAATGTGCATGTACAGCGGCTGCGCTCCAAGGTCGAGAAGGACCCGGAGCGGCCGGAGATCGTGGTGACCGTCCGTGGTGTGGGTTACAAGGCAGGGCCCAGCTGACATGTCCGGAGACAGTGCCGCTTCGTCGCCCGGGCGGACCGGGCCGAGTGCGGGGCGGCCTGTCGGGCGGAAGTCGGCGGGTTCCCGCTGGGGACGTTTCCTCGAGGGCGGGCTGCTTCAGGGCGGAGTCCAGGGCAGCCCGGTCCTGAGGCTTTTCATGCGGTGGGTGCGCCGGCCGCTGCTGCCGGTGATGCGGCTGTGGCGGCGCAACATCCAGCTCAAGGTCGTCGCCACGACCCTGCTGATGTCGCTCGGTGTGGTCCTCCTGCTGGGCTTCGTCGTCATCGGTCAGGTGCGCAACGGCCTGCTCGACGCCAAGGTCAAGGCCTCGCAGAGCCAGGCCACCGGTGGGTTCGCGGTGGCCAAGCAGAAGGCGGACGAGGCGGGGGCCGGGACCGACGACGCGGGCACCCCGGCGGACGACCAGTCCGACCAGTTCGTCATCGAGTGGATGAGCAACCTCGTCTACTCGCTCTCCAGCGGCGGCCAGGGCGCCTTCGACGTCGTCACCCTGCCCGTCGGCGGCGACAGCGGCAGCGGGCGCGGACCGCGCGCCTCCGGCGACGTCGACCCGACGGCCAGTGTGCCCGAGGCCTTGCGCGCGAAGGTCGACTCCAACACGACCGCGGCCCAGAGCTACACCCGCATCAACTACGACACCGGCCAGGAGTCCCAGCCGGCCCTGGTCATCGGCAAGCAGGTCAACGACCCCAACGGGGACCCCTACCAGCTGTACTACCTCTTCCCGCTCACCCAGGAGGAGAAGTCGCTCAGCCTGGTCAAGGGCACCTTGGCGACCGCCGGGCTCTTCGTCGTCGTACTCCTCGGAGCCATCGCCTGGCTCGTGGTGCGGCAGGTCGTCACGCCGGTGCGGATGGCGGCCGGGATCGCGGAGCGGTTGTCCGCCGGGCGGCTCCAGGAGCGGATGAAGGTCACCGGTGAGGACGACATCGCGCGTCTTGGTGAGGCCTTCAACAAGATGGCGCAGAACCTCCAGCTGAAGATCCAGCAGCTGGAGGACCTGTCGCGGATGCAGCGGCGGTTCGTGTCGGACGTGTCGCACGAGCTGCGGACGCCGTTGACGACCGTACGGATGGCCGCGGACGTGATCCATGACGCGCGCGAGGACTTCGATCCGATGACCGCGCGGTCGGCGGAGCTGCTCGCGGACCAGCTGGACCGGTTCGAGACGCTGCTCGCGGACCTGCTGGAGATCAGCCGCTTCGACGCGGGCGCGGCGGCGCTGGAGGCCGAGCCGATAGACCTCAGGGAGGTCGTGCGGCGGGTGGTCGGCGGGGCCGAGCCGCTCGCCGAGCGCAAGGGCACGACGATCCGGGTGGTGGGCGATCAGCAGCCCGTCGTCGCGGAGGCCGACGCCCGGCGGGTCGAGCGGGTGCTGCGCAATCTCGTCGTCAACGCCGTCGAGCACGGCGAGGGCAAGGACGTCGTCGTCAAGCTGGCGGCGGCCGGCGGGGCGGTCGCGGTCGCGGTGCGCGACTACGGCGTCGGGCTCAAGCCCGGCGAGGCCACGCGCGTGTTCAGCCGCTTCTGGCGGGCCGACCCGGCACGCGCGCGTACCACCGGCGGTACCGGCCTCGGGCTGTCCATCGCGCTGGAGGACGCGCGGCTGCACGGCGGCTGGTTGCAGGCGTGGGGTGAGCCGGGCGGCGGTTCGCAGTTCCGGCTGACGCTGCCGAGGACGGCCGACGAGCCGCTGAGGGGCTCGCCGATACCGCTGGAGCCCAAGGACTCGCGGCGCAATCGTGGACTGGATGACGCCGGTCTGCCGCGCGGAGGTGCGGACAAGGCGGCCACCGTGCCGGTCCAGCCGACGAGCGGCTCGGTGACCTCGCGGGATCCGATAGCGCCGCGTTCGGGTGCCTCGACACCCACGGCGGATCCGACGGCGCTGCCCGGCAATGGCTCGCGCGTGGTGCCGCGGCCCGCGTCGAGTGCGCGGCGGCAGGACGGTACGTCCACCGGGGAGAGCGGTGAGGCCGTGAGCCGTTCGAACGACGGCTCGCAGGAGTCGTACGAACAGCAGGGGGAGGTCTTCCGTGGACGCTGACCGCGAAGGGAGCGGCCGGCGCACGCCGGGGCGCGCGGTGGTGTACGCCGCGTGCGGGGTCGTACTGCTGGCCGGGTGCGCCTCCATGCCGGACAGCGGCGATCTGCGCGGGGTGGATTCCACGCCGCGCCAGGACACGCCGGTGCGGGTCTTCGCGATGCCGCCGCAGGAGGACGCCGAGCCCACGGACATCGTGCAGGGCTTTCTGGAGGCGCTGACCAGCGACGATCCCAACTATGAGACGGCTCGCAGGTATCTGACCCCCGCCGCGCAGAAGAAGTGGCGGCCGGGGCTGTCCACCACGGTGCTCGACGACGGCCCCGGAGCCGACATAGTGCGGCCCGCCGACCGGGAGCAGGCCGACGGTACGTGGTTCACGCTGATCGGCACCAAGGTGGCCGTGGTGGACGCGCAGCAGTCGTACTCGCCGACCTCGGGTGAGTACCGGGAGACCGTGCACCTCGTGCAGGACAAGAAGACCAAGCAGTGGCGGATCGACCTCCCTCCGCAAGGGGTCGTCATGGGGAGGTCGGACTTCCAGCGCAACTACGTGTCCGTCAACAAGTACTACTTCGCTTCGGACGCCAAGGCGCCCACGGCTCCGCAGACCGTGGCGGTCGCCGACCCGGTGTATGTGCGTGAGCGGGTGGATCCCGTGACGCAGGTGGTGCGGTCCCTGCTCAGCGGGCCGACGAGCTGGCTCGACCCCGTTGTCAGGACGAGCTTCCCCACGGGTACCGCCCTCCAGAAGGGCGCGTCGGCCCTGACCCCCGACGACCGGGGCGCGCTGACGGTGCCGCTCAACGACAAGGCCGATCACGTCAGTTCGGACCGGTGCCAGGCCATGGCGGGGCAGCTGCTGTTCACCCTGCAGAACCTCACCCCGGCCGTGGACACGGTGGAACTGCAGTCGGGCCGCAAGTTGTTGTGCTCCGTCGGGATGAACGATGCCAACGGTGTCGCCACGCGCGGCTCGGTCGTGAAGCCGCAGTACCTGTACTTCGTGAACGGTGAGCACCGGCTGGTGCGGATGCCGGCCGTTCCGGAGGAGGGCGGTACGAAGGCCAAGCCGGTGCCGGTGCCGGGAGCGCTGGGCGACGGTGACAAGGACCTGCGGTCGGTGGCCGTCTCGCGGGACGAGCACATGGCCGCCGGAGTCGGTCTCGACGGCAAGTCGCTGTACGTCGGATCGCTGGTGTCGGGCGGCTCACTCGGGGACCCGGTGCTGGTCAGCGGCGGCAAGACGGCGGACGACCCGCTGACCACGCCGAGCTGGGACATCGAGGGCGACCTGTGGGTGGCCGACCGGAATCCCGCCGATCCGCGGCTCCTGGTGTTCAAGGAGGGCGCGGGCAAACCGCTGAAGGTGGAGACACCCGGGCTGGACGGGCGGATCAAGGATCTGCGGGTGGCCGCGGACGGGGTGCGGATCGCGCTCGTCGTGGAGAAGGGCGGCAAGCAGTCGCTGTTCGTCGGGCGGATCGAGCGGGAGGGCAGGATCGGGGACCCGCTAAGCGTCTCGGTGCGGGGACTGCGCTCCACGACGCCGGATCTGGAGGAGGTCACGACCATGTCCTGGGCCGGCGACAGCAGGCTCGTGGTGGTCGGGCGCGAGCAGGGCGGAGTGCAGCAGACGCGGTACGTCCAGGTCGACGGCTCCACGCCTGAGGGGCCGCCGCCGGCCGCGCTGACGGGCGTGAAGGAGGTCGCCGCGTCGGAGGACGACGAGATGCCGTTGGTGGCGTACTCGGAGGACGGGATCGTACGGCTGCCGTCCGGGGCGCAGTGGCAGAAGGTGGACGCGGACGGGACGGCGCCGGTGTATCCGGGGTAACGTTTGGTGTATCCGGGGTCACGTCCGGGGTGACGTGACGGGACCGCTGTTCGGGAGCGGCTGCTTTTGCCGGGGGAGTCCCCGGTGAGGGTGGCCGCTTTTTGTTGTGGGGTGGATTCGGGTACGGCGGCTCAGAATCGGCGCACTCGGCGTGCTCGGCGTTCAAGGGCTGAATGGCGGGGCTGTTTCGGGTGCCGGGTCGGTTGGTTGTTTGGTTGTATGGGGTCGGTATTGAGGTGGGAACTGCTGTTCGTATAGGGGGCGGGGTTTTCCACAGGGGGTTATCCACAGGGGTGGTCGGCCGGCGCTGGCGTTGGCACAGTGGTGGGCATGCGGGGGTGGTGGCAGGACCTCACCGATCTGGTGCTGCCGGCCGAGTGCGGAGGCTGTGGGCGGCCTCGCACGGCGCTCTGTCCGGAGTGCCGTGCCGCCCTGTACGGGGCCGCACCGCGCCGGGTGCGACCGGTGCCGGAGCCGCCCGGGCTGCCGGTCGTGCATGCGGCGGCTCGGTATGCGGATGCGGTGCGGGCGGTGCTGTTGGCACACAAGGAGCGGGGGGCGTTGGGGCTCGCGGGGGCACTCGGTTCGGCGCTTGCGGGGGCTGTGTGGGCTTGCGTGCGGGAGGTTTGCGAGACGGGGGGTGAGGGATCGGCGTCGGGGTGGTCACCTGGGTCGTGGGAGCGGGGCAGGGGTGTTCTGGTGCGGTCGGAGGCCGCCCTCGGTGGTGGGTGGCCCGGAGTGCCGGTGCTGCTCGTTCCGGTGCCGTCCGCCCGGCGGGCCGTTCGGGCCCGAGGGCATGATCCGGCCCGGCGGATCGCACTCGCGGCGGCCGGGGAGCTGCGGCGGGCGGGGATGCCGGCGCGGGTCGTGGCCGTCCTGCGGCAGCGGCGGGGTGTGGCCGACCAGTCGGGGCTCAACTCCCGGCAGCGGATGGACAACCTCGCCGGTGCGCTGACGGTGGTTCCCGGTGGCGGGCGGCTGCTCTCCGAAGGACTGGTCGTGCTGGTCGACGACCTGATGACGACGGGGGCGTCCCTGGCGGAGGCGGCGCGGGCCGTTGGGGAGGCGAGGGCGGGGGACGGTGGGGGGTACGGCGGTGCGGGGGCTGGGGCCGGGGTCGGGGTTCGTGGTGAACGGGGCGGGCTTGGTGGTGAACGGGGCGGGCTGCGCGGGGAGCAGGTGGGGCATCGCCGGGAACCGGTCGAGGCTCGCGGTGAACATGTCGAGCCTCGCGGTGAACAGATGGCGGCCCGGCGACGTGATCAACGGCAACAGGGGGTGGACGCAGGGCTTGATCGGCGGGGCGGGCGCGGTGGGCTTCGGCCGGCGGAGGTGAGTGCGCGGGCCGGGCATCGGCGACTGGAAGCGGACGCGCGGGCCGGGGGTCGGTGGCCCGAGCCGGAGGGGTGGAGTGCTGACGCGCAGGTGGCTATGGAGGGTTGGCGTGATCGAGCGCAGGCGGTGAGGGATGGGCGGGACGATCAAGGGCAGTCGGAGACGGGTGGCCAGTCTGGTCGACGTGCGGCGGTGCGGACAGCTGGGCGGCATGGCCCTCGGCGGCCGGATCCGGGCGGTCTCCGCGGTCGAGAGCTGCCGGACGCGGACGAGCCTCGTGGTGGACGGCAGCGGGAGCTGAGCGGGCCTCGCGGGGTGCGGGAAGCGGGTGGATGCGGGAGTGAGGGGATGCGCGTCGTGTACACGGCTGCAACTCGGGAAAGCATGGGGGAACGGACGGTCGCAGGGACGGAGGAGGACACGGCCCGGGAGCGCTGGCCGGCGGCTGCGGCGGGCGCCGGTGGCGTCCGTGACGTGATCTGCGCGGCGGTGGTCGCCGCCCCGCCTGATTCCTTCGAAATAAACCGGAACTGACTGCGAAGTTGCATCGTTGCAGGTTGCGAGAGGACCAATTCACCTGAACGGAGGTACCCCGCGGTAGAGGGTGACGACATCCGTCCGGGCGAGATATGTTCGGTTGTGAGAGAAAGGCGCAGGCCACACCTCGCAAATCCGAATGCCGTGTCGCGGGATTTCCACCATCACCCGCGCCGGTGGAATGGAGATCTTGCTCGCGGGGGAGGAGGTGGAAGTCACCGAGTCCGAGGTTCCGGGGCTCACCGGAGCCTGGTGCAAAAGGGAGATGCTCCGCATCGAGGCGGAGCGATCCGGGAACGGAGTTCTGCGTGGACATCGTCGTCAAGGGCCGCAAGACCGAGGTGCCCGAGCGGTTCCGCAAGCACGTGGCCGAGAAGCTGAAGCTGGAGAAGATCCAGAAGCTCGATGGCAAGGTGATCAGCCTCGACGTCGAGGTGTCCAAGGAGCCGAACCCCCGACAGTCCGACCGTTGTGACCGAGTGGAGATCACGCTCCGCTCCCGCGGTCCGGTGATCAGGGCGGAAGCGGCAGCCAGCGACCCGTACGCGGCACTCGACCTGGCGGCGGAGAAGCTGGACGCCAGGCTGCGCAAGCAGCACGACAAGCGCCACACGCGGCGCGGCGCACGACGGCTCACGGCGGCAGAGGTCGCCGACCACGTTCCGGACGCGGCGACCCTCAACGGCAATGGCCACCCCGTGCACGAGGACGAGCCGGAGGGCGTGCCCACCAAGAAGATCGGCTCGCTGGAGATCAAGGGTGAAGGCCCCCTCGTCGTCCGCGAGAAGACCCATGTCGCCTCTCCGATGACCCTCGACCAGGCGCTCTACGAGATGGAGCTGGTCGGGCACGACTTCTATCTGTTCGTCGACTCCGAGACCAAGGAACCGAGTGTCGTCTACCGGCGGCACGCCTACGACTACGGCGTCATCCACCTGAGCACGGACCCGATGGTCGCCCGGGCGCACTCTCCCGCGCCCGGCGGCACGACGGGGAGCTGACCCTCCCGGATGACAGCTGAGCCGGTGCCCCTGGAGCGCGTGTGCGCCCCCAGGGGCACCCGCGTGCGACCGTTTCGCGCCTCGCTCTGTCACATCACTGTCGTCCGGGCATGAAATCATGGCCGTACCGGCCCAACCGGTGGGCCGTTGCCTTGGGTTGGCGATGGCACAGAAACAGCCACAGCCTTCAGGGGGAGGAACGATGGCGGACAGCTTCGGACCGCTGCGCGGCGAGGACGCCGACGACGGTGTCGTCGACATGGGCACGGACGCCGGCTCACCACGCAAGGAACCCATCCGGGTTCTCGTCGTGGACGACCATGCGCTCTTCCGGCGTGGACTGGAGATCGTGCTCGCGGCCGAGGAGGACATCCAGGTCGTAGGCGAGGCGGGCGACGGCGCGGAGGCCGTCGACAAGGCCGCCGACCTGCTGCCGGACATCGTTCTGATGGACGTGCGGATGCCCAAGCGCGGCGGGATCGAGGCCTGCACCTCCATCAAGGAGGTGGCGCCCAGCGCCAAGATCATCATGCTGACGATCAGCGATGAGGAAGCCGACCTCTACGACGCGATCAAGGCCGGTGCGACCGGATACCTCCTCAAGGAGATCTCGACGGACGAGGTCGCCACCGCCATTCGCGCCGTGGCCGACGGGCAGTCCCAGATCAGCCCCTCCATGGCGTCGAAGCTGCTCACCGAGTTCAAGTCGATGATCCAGCGGACGGACGAGCGCCGCCTCGTGCCCGCGCCGCGGCTGACCGACAGGGAGCTGGAAGTCCTCAAGCTCGTCGCCACCGGGATGAACAACCGCGACATCGCCAAGGAGTTGTTCATCTCCGAGAACACCGTGAAGAACCACGTGCGCAACATCCTGGAGAAGCTCCAGCTGCACTCCAGGATGGAGGCCGTCGTCTACGCGATGCGCGAGAAGATCCTAGAGATCCGCTAGCGCCTTCACGAGGGCCTCGCGGAGTTCCGGAGCGTCCACCCGCTCCACGCGTACGTCCGTGCAGTCCACCCAGCTCGCCGCCTCGACCAGAGCCTGCGCCACCGCCGGGACCGCCTTCGGGCCGTCCAGGGTGACCTGCCTGGCCACCAGCGTGCCGCCCTCGCGGGCCGGGTCCACGCGGCCGACGAGACGGCCACCGGCCAGTACCGGCATCGCGAAGTAGCCGTGGATCCGCTTGGGCTTGGGGACGTAGGCCTCCAGGCGGTGGGTGAAGCCGAAGATCCGCTCCGTACGCGCGCGTTCCCAGATCAGGGAGTCGAACGGGGACAGCAGGGTGGTGCGGTGGCGGCCGCGCGGGACGGTCTCCAGGGCCGCGGGGTCGGCCCAGGCCGGCTTGCCCCAGCCCTCGACGGTGACCGGGACCAGCCCGGAATCGGCGATCACCGCGTCGACCTGCTCGCCCTTGAGGCGGTGGTAGTCGGCGATGTCCGCGCGGGTGCCGACGCCCAGGGACTGGCCGGCGAGACGGACCAGGCGCCGTACGCACTCGGTGTCGTCCAGCTCGTCATGGAGCAGGTCGGCGGGGACGGCGCGCTCGGCGAGGTCGTACACCCGCTTCCAGCCCCGGCGCTCCACGCAGACCACCTCGCCGTACATCAGGGCGCGTTCGACGGCGACCTTGGTGCCGGACCAGTCCCACCACTCGCTGGTCTTCTTCGCGCCGCCCAACTCCGTGGCGGTGAGGGGGCCTTCGACGCGGAGCTGCTTGACGACCTGGTCGTAGGTGCCCTCCGGGAGCTGGTGGTTCCAGTGCGGGCGGCTTCGGTAGGCGCGGCGGCGGAAGGCGAAGTGGGGCCATTCCTCGATGGGGAGGATGCAGGCCGCGTGCGACCAGTACTCGAAGGCGTGCGTGTCCGTCCAGTAGGCCTTCTCCACCGTCTTGCGGCCCACCGCGCCCAGGCGGGCGTACGGGATCAGCTCGTGGGAGCGGGCGAGGACCGAAATGGTGTCGAGCTGGACCGCGCCGAGGTGACGCAGGACGCCACGGACTCCGGCCCGCCGGTCGGGCGAGCCGAGGAAGCCCTGGGCGCGCAGCACGATACGACGGGCCTCGTCGGCCGAGAGGGCGGTGGTGGGACGCGGGGTCGTCATGGGTCCGAACGATAGAGGTCGGCACTGACAGTACGAGATGACCTGCGCTTCTACCGGGACGGGGGACTGTCGGGGCCGGGACTAGCGGGGCGTCGGCAGGTACTGCGCCGTCGACGGGAGGCCCAGGTCGGAGGGGAGCAGTGCGCCGATCCAGCAGTCCCGGCGGACGCCCTGGTGGGCGATCCCGGAGCGCATGACGCCCTCGACGACGAAACCGGCGCGCTCCGCGACCGCGCGCGAGGGTTCGTTGCCCACTTCCGCGCGCCACTCCACGCGGTCGATGGACAGCTCGGTGACGGCCCAGCGGGAGGCGGCGAGGACGGCCTCGGTGACGTAGCCGTGGCCGCGGTGCTCCTTGGTGGCCCAGTAGCCGATCTCGGCCACGGACGGCCCCCGCATGGTCAGACCCAGCATGCCCACCAGGTCCTCCCCTTCGGGGAGGAAGAGACCCCACGTGAACATCGTGTCGTTCGCCCAGCCCTGCGGGACCAGCTGCTCGATGAAGCCCTGGGCGTGCTCGGGCAGATACGGCGAGGGGATGGTCGTCCAGCGCAGGATGTCGGGGTCCTGGACGACGGCGAGCACGGTCGCGGTGTCCTGCGGGCCGGGCGTACGCAGCAGCAGGCGGTCCGTGGTGAGCGTGACGGGGTCCATCGGCCGATTCTGCGCAGGCGTTCGGGGCGGCGCCACCAATTTGCGGTGAGTGATCGGGTGATCACAATTCGCGCAATTCATGAGCGGGGCGCGGCACCATCGGCGTTCCCCGTCCGTTGTCACCTTTGAAGCAGATTTGAAGGAGCGGACGGTCGGCGTACCCGGCAGGCCTCCCGGCGTGGTGGGGTCCTCGCATACGATGGCCGTTGCTCAGTAAGTGAAATGGAAACCGACCGTCCCAGGCCCGACCGGCAAGGAGACCAACCCCCGTGTCCGTCCTCTCGAAGATCATGCGTGCAGGCGAAGGCAAGATCCTGCGCAAGCTGCACCGCATCGCGGACCAGGTCAACTCCATCGAAGAGGACTTCGTCGACCTCTCCGACGCCGAGCTGCGGGCCCTCACCGATGAGTACAAGCAGCGGTACGCCGACGGTGAGAGCCTGGACGACCTGATGCCCGAGGCCTTCGCCACCGTGCGCGAGGGTGCCAAGCGCGCCCTGGGCCAGCGTCACTACGACGTGCAGATCATGGGCGGCGCCGCCCTCCACCTCGGCTATGTGGCCGAGATGAAGACCGGTGAGGGCAAGACCCTCGTCGGCACGCTGCCCGCGTACCTGAACGCGCTGTCCGGTCAGGGCGTGCACCTGATCACGGTCAACGACTACCTGGCCGAGCGCGACTCCGAGATGATGGGCCGCGTCCACAAGTTCCTGGGCCTGAGCGTCGGTTGCATCCTCGCCAACATGACGCCCGCCCAGCGGCGCGAGCAGTACGCGTGCGACATCACCTACGGCACGAACAACGAGTTCGGCTTCGACTACCTGCGCGACAACATGGCGTGGTCCAAGGACGAACTCGTCCAGCGCGGCCACAACTTCGCCATCGTCGACGAGGTCGACTCCATCCTCGTCGACGAGGCCCGTACGCCGCTGATCATCTCCGGCCCGGCCGACCAGGCCACCAAGTGGTACGGCGACTTCGCCAAGCTGGTCCTGCGCCTGAAGAAGGGTGAGGCGGGCAACCCCCTCAAGGGCATCGAGGAGACCGGCGACTACGAGGTCGACGAGAAGAAGCGCACGGTCGCCATCCACGAGGCCGGCGTCAGCAAGGTCGAGGACTGGCTGGGCATCGACAACCTCTACGAGTCGGTGAACACCCCTCTGGTGGGCTACCTGAACAACGCCATCAAGGCGAAGGAGCTCTTCAAGAAGGACAAGGACTACGTCGTCATGGACGGCGAAGTCATGATCGTCGACGAGCACACCGGCCGTATCCTCGCCGGCCGCCGTTACAACGAGGGCATGCACCAGGCGATCGAGGCGAAGGAAGGGGTGGACATCAAGGACGAGAACCAGACCCTCGCCACGATCACCCTCCAGAACTTCTTCCGCCTCTACAAGCGCCACGACCACAGCGGCAAGGAGCTGCCCGGTCTGTCGGGCATGACCGGTACGGCGATGACCGAGGCCGCCGAGTTCCACCAGATCTACAAGCTCGGCGTGGTCCCGATCCCGACGAACCGGCCGATGATCCGCAAGGACCAGTCGGACCTGATCTACCGCACCGAGGTCGCGAAGTTCGAGGCGGTCGTCGACGACATCGTCGAGAAGCACGAGAAGGGCCAGCCGATCCTCGTCGGCACGACGTCGGTCGAGAAGTCCGAGTACCTCTCGCAGCAGCTGTCCAAGCGCGGCGTCCAGCACGAGGTGCTGAACGCGAAGCAGCACGACCGTGAGGCGACCATCGTCGCCCAGGCCGGCCGCAAGGGCGCCGTCACCGTGGCGACGAACATGGCCGGCCGTGGTACCGACATCAAGCTCGGCGGCAACCCCGAGGACCTCGCCGAGGCGGAGCTGCGTCAGCGCGGCCTCGACCCCGAGGAGCACATCGAGGAGTGGGCTCAGGCCCTGCCCGCCGCCCTGGAGAAGGCCGAGCAGGCCGTCAAGGCCGAGAAGGAAGAGGTCGAGGAGCTCGGCGGCCTCTACGTGCTCGGCACCGAGCGGCACGAGTCGCGCCGTATCGACAACCAGCTGCGCGGTCGTTCCGGCCGTCAGGGCGACCCCGGCGAGTCCCGCTTCTACCTCTCCCTCGGCGACGACCTGATGCGGCTGTTCAAGGCCCAGATGGTCGAGCGCGTGATGTCGATGGCGAACGTCCCGGACGACGTGCCGATCGAGAACAAGATGGTCACGCGCGCGATCGCGTCCGCCCAGTCGCAGGTCGAGCAGCAGAACTTCGAGACCCGTAAGAACGTCCTGAAGTACGACGAGGTCCTCAACCGGCAGCGCGAGGTCATCTACGGCGAGCGCCGCCGCGTCCTGGAGGGCGAGGACCTCCAGGAGCAGATCATCCACTTCATGGACGACACCATCGACGCGTACGTCGCCGCGGAGACCGCCGAGGGCTTCGCCGAGGACTGGGACCTCGACCGGCTGTGGGGCGCGTTCAAGCAGCTCTACCCGGTGAAGATCACCGTGGAGGAGCTGGAGGAGGCGGCGGGCGACCGCGCGGGTCTGACCGCCGAGTACATCTCCGAGTCCATCAAGGACGACATCCACGAGCAGTACGAGGCGCGTGAGGCGCAGCTCGGCTCCGAGATCATGCGTGAGCTGGAGCGCCGGGTCGTGCTGTCGGTCCTGGACCGCAAGTGGCGTGAGCACCTCTACGAGATGGACTACCTCCAGGAGGGCATCGGCCTGCGCGCGATGGCCCAGAAGGACCCGCTGGTCGAGTACCAGCGCGAGGGCTTCGACATGTTCACCGCCATGATGGAGGGCATCAAGGAGGAGTCCGTCGGCTACCTGTTCAACCTGGAGGTCCAGGTCGAGCAGCAGGTCGAGGAGGTCCCGGTCGAGGACACCGCGCCGACGCTGGACAAGAAGGACGCGGTTCCGGCGCAGGCCGGTGCGCGCCCCGAGATCCGGGCCAAGGGGCTCGACGCTCCGCAGCGCCGGGACCTGCACTTCTCCGCGCCGACCGTGGACGGCGAGGGCGGTGTCGTCGAGGGCGAGTTCGCCGACGACGACGAGCCGGTGCGGTCCGAGGCGGACGGCCTCACGCGCGCGGAGCGCAGGAAGCAGTCGCGTGGTCGGGGGCGGCGCAAGAAGTAGTTCCTACGGTGCGATGGGCGTCGTAGCGGGTTGATGCTGCGGGGCCTGGGGCGCTGTGGCTGTGAAGGGCCGGGTCACCTTGGGTGCCCGGCCCTTTGGCGTGCGGTGGGCGTGGGGGGTCGGCCTGTTAGGGCTCGTCGTGGCTCGTCGGGGGCTTTCGAGGGTCTCCCGGGGCTTCTCCGGGGCCGTCAGTCGTCGGCCGGGCGGGGAGCTCGGGGGCCGCCCAGTTCGACCGCTGTGCAGCGCCAGCGGAGGTCCTGGCCCTGTTCCAGACGGAAGGCCATGGCGCGCAGTTGGTCGCCGGCGCCGATGCGGGCGAAGGCCTCGACTGCGCCTGGGCGGGGGACGTAGTAGCCGATGTCGCGGACGACGGGGCGGGTGCCGCGGGTGCGCAGGGGGCCGCGTTCGGCGAGCCAGGCGAGTTCGTCGTAGGCGCGGCCCGCGGTGTGCCGGAGCATCGAGTGGACGGGGCGCTGGCCGCTCAGGACGGCGAGGAGGAGGTCGGCGAAGCGGTCGGTGGGGCGGGGTTGGGGGACGAGGGGGCGGCGGGGGGTCTGGGGCGGGACGAGCGAGGTGGCGTCCGGGGTGGGGTGCGCGTGCGGGGGTGTGCCGGGCTCCGTGGTGGCTGACGTTCGGGTGCGGGGGCTCGTGGTGGGAGCGTCGGTGAGCGCGGCTGTGGCCTGGGAAGCGGTGCGGCTGGTCGTGCGTGACGTGGCGCCTCGGCCGGGGCCGCTCTGTGGGCGGCTGTCCGCAGGGCCGGTGCGGGGGCGGGGGCCGTTGCCCGGGGAGCCCGGTGGGCGGCCGTCGCCCGGGGCCGTGCGGAGGGTGCTGCCGCCGGGTGTGCGGGGTGGGGTGCCGCCAGGGCGGCGGGAGTCGCGGCGGGCCGGCGGGCGGGTGCCGGAGTGGTGCTGGGCCCTGGTCATGACCTTGTTCATGGGATCCCCGTTCTGCGAGCCCGGAAAGTACCGAGCGGTAACTTCGTGCTTGGGGATCTTGTACGGGGCCGCGCACCACGACGGCAAGGAAGCCGAGGGCCGGGTCGGGCGGCCGGAATCTTCACCTATCAGGGTGATGGGAGGGGGTGGGAGCCCATGGTCTCGGGGGTGCGGCGGGTGAATTCCGGGACTGGGGTGGACGCCTCACGAAGGCTGGGCAGGGACTCGAAAGGGGACGCCCGCACGTATCCTGAAGGCCTTCGCGGAGCCCTTCCGATCACGTTCTCCGACCACGAAAGCGGCCAGCCATGCGCGTCTACGTCCCCCTGACCCTCCCCGGTCTCGCCGAGGCGTACAAGACGGGTGAGCTGGGGCCCGAGCCGTTCCTCGCCTACGCCGTCACACCTGCCCTGCGGGAGTGGTACCTCTCCGACGACATCGAGGAACTGGAGTACGCGGCGCTGAACCGGGCCGCGCTCGCCTCGCTGCGGCTGCTCGCGGCGGACGCCGGTGCCGTGCGGCGCCGGGTCGTGGTGGCCGTGGATGTGGCCGACGGGGCGGCGGTCTCCGACCCCGACCGGGCGCTGGACCCCGTGGCGCTCGGGGAGGTGCGGGTCGCCGGGACGGTGAAGCTGGCCAAGGCCGCCGCGGTCCATGTCGACTCGGACGACGCGGAAGAGGATGTCACCGCCGCCGTGGACGCGCTGGAGGCGGCGGACGGCGGGGACGACGACGCGCAGTTCGTCGTGGACGGGGCCGAGGACCACGAGCTGTTGTGGTACGCGACGCAGGAGATTCCGAACCTCGTGGGATGGGGCGGCTGAGCCCGTTCTCCGGTCGGTTCTGCCTGCTGTGAGCTGCTGGTCTCTTGATTGTCAGTGGGGGCGGGTACGTTTTTGGCATGGGGAAGCTGACAGGGGCGCACATCGTCTGGGACTGGAACGGCACGCTGTTCCACGACAACGACGCGATCATCGGGGCGACGAACGCGGCGTTCGGTGAGCTGGGGCTGGCGCCGATCACGATGGAGCAGTACCGGGCGCTGTACTGCGTGCCGGTGCCGAAGTTCTACGAGCGGCTGCTGGGGCGGCTGCCCACCGATGCCGAGTGGGAGGTCATGGATGAGACCTTCCATCGGTACTACGCCGAGCACCGGGTGGCGTGCCGGCTGACCGACGGGGCGGTGGAGCTGCTGACGGGGTGGGGAGCGGCCGGACGCAGCCAGTCGATTCTCAGCATGTATGTGCATGACGAACTGGTGCCGTTGGTGCGCGGGTTCGGCATCGAGGCGCACTTCCTGCGGGTGGACGGGCGGACCGGGCCTTCGGGGGGCAGCAAGGCGGAGCACATGGAGAGGCATCTCGCCGCGCTGGTGGGGGTGGATGCTGCTCGGACCGTGGTGATCGGGGACGCCGCGGATGACGCGGTGGCGGCGATGCGGGTGGGGGCGAGGGCCGTTCTGTACACCGGGGGATCGCACAGTCGGGCCAGCCTCGAGGGCGTCGGGGTGCCGGTAGTGGACACCCTGGCGGAGGCGGTGGCGGAGGCCGAGCGAATAGCAGCGTGACGGGTGGGTGCGGGGGCCGTGCCCGAGCTACGAGTGTCGAGTGCCGGGTGCCTGGGTTGTGCTCGGGGTGCCGTCGGTCGGGGGCGGGTTTCGCTCGCTGCCGCTGAGCGGGTGCCGGGTGGGCGGGGCGTGGGCCGGCGGCGCCGAGGGTTGGCAGGGGAATCGGGGATCGGCTGCGGATCGGCGAGGCGGACTGCGGCCCGGGGTAGGCGGCGGATCGGCAGGGTGGGGCCCGCGGGGCAGCGGTGCCCGAGGCGGGCAGGCGGATCGGTGAAGCGGACGGGGGACCGGGACCGGCAGGGAACGGGAGGGCGGGCGCGCGGGCCAGTGCCGCGGACGGTGGGCAGGTGAATCGGGCGGCGGCGGATCGGTGGGGACGAACTGGGGTGGCGCTCTCCGGACGGTCCTGCGGCCGGACGCGTGGTGCCGCCGTCGCGCAGCGCCACGTCGACCCCCGCGGACCGGCGGCGGACCGGCTGGGAATCGGTAGGGCAGGCGCGGCCCGGCGGCGCCGGCGGTGGCAGGTGGATCGGGGTCGGTGGCGGATCGGTGAGGTGGGCTGCCGGCCAGGGCAGGCAGGCGGCGTGACCCGCTGGACCCGTCGTCGGTCGAGGGTGGATCGCCGAGCCGTCGGCTGTGGCTCGGAGGTTTGCCGGGTGGGCGGGTGGCTGGACCGTGTGCGGTTCCTCGGACGGTGTGTCGTCTTACGGTGGGTTCGTCCCTTGCGCCCCTGTGCAGACTGTCAAACTTCCACCCCCGGTTTTGTACACATACGGCTCATGACGACCCCCCTGTAAGGAGCGATAGCCTTGGTGGCGTGATCAGCGCGATAGTTCGCGGGGGCGCTGTGGCTCCCGCCCTGCGCCCGGTTCGCACGGAACACCTCCGTGGCCGGGCGGCGGCCGCTGGTCCTCGCGGGCGGGACGGGGTCGTAAGGGCTCCCATGACGCCGTGTACACCCTCGTCAGCGACGCGGCAGAGAGCAGCGTCACACCTGTCGAGCGTGTCGAGAATGGCTGATATCCCCCCGCTCATCTCGCCCTGCGGCATAGCGTCGGAGCAGACCGGAGACCCCGGGCCGTGGCGTCGAGCCGCAGGAGAAGAGACCGTACTTCCTTCTACGTCACGCAACGGCGCGCGACAGGAGTCAGAGGACAATGCAGACCAAGCTGGACGAAGCAAAGGCCGAGCTGCTCGAGAGGGCCGCACGGGTAGCTGAGAACAGCCCGGTCGGGGGGCACCTACCGACTGGGACGACCGACGAGGACACCCCCCGCACCCCGGACACCCCGGACAGCGAGACCGTGCTCGCGTTCCTCCAGCGCTACTACCTGCACACCGCCCCGGAAGACCTCACGGACCGCGACCCGATCGACGTCTACGGCGCCGCGCTCTCCCACTTCCGGCTGGGCGAGACCCGCCCGCAGGGCACGGCCAATGTGCGGGTCCACACGCCGACGGTGGAGGAGAACGGGTGGACGTGCACCCACTCCGTCGTCGAGGTGGTCACCGACGACATGCCCTTCCTCGTCGACTCCGTCACCAATGAGCTGACCCGGCAGGGGCGCGGCATCCATGTCGTCATCCACCCCCAGGTCGTCGTCCGCCGTGACGTCACCGGCAAGCTGATCGAGGTCCTCACCGTCCCGCCGGCCGCCGCGGACCTCCCGCACGACGCGCACACCGAGTCCTGGATCCACGTCGAGATCGACCGTGAGACCGACCGCTCCGACCTGAAGCAGATCACCAACGACCTGCTGCGTGTCCTGTCCGACGTCCGCGAGGCCGTCGAGGACTGGGAGAAGATGCGGGACGCGGCCCTGCGGATGGCCGACGAACTGCCCGCCGAGCCCGTCGCCACCGATCTGCGGGACATGGAGATCGAGGAGGCCCGCGAGCTGCTGCGCTGGCTGGCCGACGACCACTTCACCTTCCTCGGCTACCGCGAGTACCAGCTCCGCGAGGACGACTCCCTCGCGGCCGTCCCCGGCACCGGCCTCGGCATCCTGCGCTCCGACCCGCACCACGCCGGCGAGGAGGGCCACCCGGTCAGCCCGTCCTTCGAGCGGCTGCCCGCCGACGCGCGTGCCAAGGCGCGCGAGCACAAGCTGCTGGTGCTGACCAAGGCCAACAGCAGGGCGACCGTGCACCGGCCGTCGTACCTCGACTACATCGGTGTCAAGAAGTTCGACGCGGCCGGCAATGTCATCGGTGAGCGGCGTTTCCTCGGTCTGTTCTCCTCCGCCGCGTACACCGAATCGGTGCGCCGGGTTCCGGTCATCCGGCGCAAGGTCGACGAGGTGCTGGAGAAGGCGGGCTTCTCGCCCAACAGCCACGACGGCCGTGACCTGCTCCAGATCCTGGAGACCTACCCGCGCGACGAGCTCTTCCAGACCCCCGCCGACGAGCTGGAGTCGATCGCCACCTCCGTCCTGTACCTCCAGGAGCGGCGCCGGCTGCGCCTGTACCTGCGCCAGGACGAGTACGGCCGCTACTACTCGGCCCTCGTCTACCTGCCCCGCGACCGCTACACCACCGGCGTCCGCCTGCGGATCATCGACATCCTCAAGGAGGAACTCGACGGCATCAGCGTCGACTTCACCGCCTGGAACACCGAGTCGATCCTGTCCCGGCTGCACTTCGTGGTCCGCGTCCCGCAGGGCACGGAGCTGCCGCAGCTCAGCGACAGCGACAAGGAGCGCATCGAGACCCGGCTGGTGGAGGCCGCCCGTTCCTGGGCCGACGGTTTCGCCGAGGCGCTCAACGCCGAGCTCGGCGAGGAGCGTGCCGCGGAGCTGTCGCGCCGCTACGGCAACGCCTTCCCGGAGGGCTACAAGGCCGACCACACCCCGCGCTCCGCGGTCGCCGACCTCGTCCACATCGAGAAGCTCACCGAGGCCGGGGACGGGGACCACGACTTCGCCCTGAGCCTGTACGAGCCGGTCGGCGCCGCCCCCGAGGAACGCCGCTTCAAGATCTACCGCAAGGGTGACGCGATCTCCCTGTCCGCGGTGCTGCCGGTCCTGAGCCGGCTCGGCGTCGAGGTCACGGACGAGCGGCCGTACGAACTGCGCTGCTCGGACCGCAGCGTGGCCTGGATCTACGACTTCGGCCTGCGCATGCCCAAGGCGCAGAACGGCGGCGCTTCCCTCGGCGACGACGGCCGCGAGCGCTTCCAGGAGGCCTTCGCCGCCACCTGGACCGGCAAGGCGGAGAACGACGGCTTCAACGCGCTGGTGCTGAGCGCCGGGCTCGGCTGGCGGCAGGCGATGGTGCTGCGGGCGTACGCCAAGTACCTGCGCCAGGCCGGTTCGACCTTCTCGCAGGACTACATGGAGGACACCCTCCGCCACAACGTCCACACCACCCGGCTGCTCGTCTCCCTGTTCGAGGCGCGGATGTCGCCGGACCGCCAGCGCGCCGGCCACGAACTGGTCGACGCCCTGCTGGAGGAACTCGACGCGGCGCTCGACCAGGTCGCGAGCCTGGACGAGGACCGGATCCTCAGGTCCTTCCTGACCGTCATCAAGGCGACCCTGCGCACCAACTTCTTCCAGGAGGCCGAGGGCGGCAAGCCGCACGACTACGTCTCCATGAAGTTCGACCCGCAGGCCATCCCGGACCTGCCGGCCCCGCGCCCGGCGTTCGAGATCTGGGTGTACTCGCCGCGTGTCGAGGGCGTGCACCTGCGCTTCGGCAAGGTCGCGCGCGGTGGTCTGCGCTGGTCCGACCGGCGTGAGGACTTCCGCACCGAGATCCTTGGCCTGGTCAAGGCGCAGATGGTGAAGAACACCGTCATCGTGCCGGTCGGCGCCAAGGGCGGCTTCGTCGCCAAGCAGCTGCCGGACCCGAGCGTGGACCGGGAGGCATGGCTGGCCGAGGGCATCGCCAGCTACAAGGTGTTCATCTCGGCGCTGCTCGACATCACCGACAACATGGTCGCCGGTGAGGTCGTCCCGCCCGCTGACGTCGTACGGCACGACGAGGACGACACCTACCTGGTCGTCGCCGCCGACAAGGGCACCGCCACCTTCTCCGACATCGCCAACGGGGTCGCGGAGTCGTACAACTTCTGGCTCGGTGACGCCTTCGCCTCCGGCGGCTCGGCCGGCTACGACCACAAGGGCATGGGCATCACCGCCCGCGGCGCCTGGGAGTCCGTCAAGCGGCACTTCCGTGAACTGGCCGTCGACACCCAGTCCGAGGACTTCACGGTGGTCGGCATCGGCGACATGTCCGGTGACGTGTTCGGCAACGGCATGCTGCTGAGCGAGCACATCCGTCTGGTCGCCGCCTTCGACCACCGGCACATCTTCATCGACCCGAAGCCCGACGCGGCCACCTCCTACGCCGAGCGCCGCCGCATCTTCGAGCTGCCGAGGTCCAGCTGGGCGGACTACGACACCGAGCTGATCTCGGCCGGCGGCGGCATCTTCCCCCGCACCGCCAAGTCCATCCCCGTCAACGCCCACATCCGCGAGGCCCTCGGCATCGAGGACAAGGTCACCAAGATGACCCCGGCCGACCTGATGAGGGCCATCCTCCAGGCGCCGGTGGACCTGCTGTGGAACGGCGGCATCGGCACCTATGTGAAGGCGTCCACCGAGACCCACGCGGACGTCGGCGACAAGGCCAACGACCCGATCCGCGTCGACGGCGCCGACCTGCGCGTCAAGGTCGTCGGAGAGGGCGGCAACCTGGGCCTGACCCAGCTCGGCCGGATCGAGTTCGCGCTGCACGGCGGCAAGATCAACACCGACGCCATCGACAACAGCGCCGGCGTGGACACCTCCGACCACGAGGTGAACATCAAGATCCTGCTCAACGGCCTGGTCACCGAGGGCGACATGACGGTCAAGCAGCGCAACAAGCTGCTCGCGGAGATGACGGACGAGGTCGGCCGCCTGGTCCTGCGCAACAACTACGCGCAGAACACCGCCATCGCCAACGCCCTCGCCCAGTCCAAGGACATGCTCCACGCCCAGCAGCGCTTCATGCGCCACCTGGTACGCGAGGGCCACCTCGACCGGGCCCTGGAGTTCCTGCCCACCGACCGCCAGATCCGCGAACGCCTCGCCCAGGGCCAGGGCCTGACCGGCCCGGAGACCGCGGTCCTGCTGGCGTACACGAAGATCACGGTGGCCGACGAGCTCCTGCAGACCGGTCTGCCGGACGACCCGTACCTGCGCGCCCTGCTGCACGCGTACTTCCCGACCGCGCTGCGCGAGCAGTTCCCCGAGCACATCGACAGCCACCCGCTGCACCGCGAGATCACCACGACCGTCCTGGTCAACGACACGGTCAACACCGGCGGTACGACCTATCTGCACCGCCTGCGCGAGGAGACCGGGGCCTCCCTCGAGGAGATCGTCCGGGCGCAGACCGTGGCCCGCGCGATCTTCCGGTCCGGCGTGGTGTGGGACGGCGTCGAGTCCCTCGACAACCGCGTCGAGGCCGCCGTGCAGACCCGGATCCGGCTGCACTCGCGGCGCCTGGTCGAGCGCGGCACGCGCTGGCTGCTCAACAACCGGCCGCAGCCGCTCCAGCTCGCCGAGACCGTCGAGTTCTTCGGCGACCGCGTCGAACAGGTGTGGTCGCAGCTGCCGAAGCTGCTGCGGGGCGCGGACCTGGAGTGGTACCAGAAGATCTACGACGAGCTGAGCGGCGCCGGCGTCCCGGACGAACTCGCCACGCGCGTGGCCGGTTTCTCCTCCGCCTTCCCGACGCTGGACATCGTCTCGGTGGCCGACCGCATGGGCCGGGACCCGATGGACGTCGCCGAGGTCTACTACGACCTCGCCGACCGCCTCCACATCACCCAGCTCATGGACCGCATCATCGAGCTCCCGCGCGCCGACCGCTGGCAGTCCATGGCCCGCGCCTCGATCCGCGAGGACCTGTACGCGGCCCACTCGGCCCTGACGGCCGATGTGCTCGCGGTGGGCAACGGCACCTCGACCCCCGAGCAGCGCTTCAAGGCCTGGGAGGAGAAGAACGCCGCCATCCTCGGCCGGGCCCGCGTCACCCTGGAGGAGATCCAGGGCTCGGAGGCCTTCGACCTCGCCAACCTCTCGGTGGCGATGCGCACCATGAGGACGCTGCTGCGCCAGCACTCGTAAGGCCTACGGCCCCTTCTTCGGGCCTACGACCATGAGGGCGCCCGGGACCGTGAAGTCCCGGGCGCCCTCGTCGTCGTAGCGCTGGAGCCGTGGTGTCAGGCGGCGACCTTCGGCTGCGGCTTGGCCCTGTCCTTGTCCGGGCCGCCGGTGAAGTCCTCGTAGGCCGCCAGGACCTCGTCGGTCGGGCCGTCCATGCGCAGTTCGCCGCGCTCCAGCCACAGGACGCGGTCGCAGGTGTCGCGGATGGACTTGTTGCTGTGGCTGACCAGGAACACCGTGCCCGCGTGCTTGCGCAGCTCGCGGATGCGTTCCTCGGAGCGCTTCTGGAAGGAGCGGTCGCCGGTGGCGAGGGCCTCGTCGATGAGCAGCACGTCATGGTCCTTGGCGGCCGCGATGGAGAAGCGCAGGCGGGCCGCCATGCCGGAGGAGTAGGTGCGCATCGGGAGGGTGATGAAGTCGCCCTTCTCGTTGATGCCGGAGAAGTCGACGATCTCCTGGTAGCGGTCCCTGACCTGCTCGCGGGACATGCCCATCGCGAGGCCGCCGAGGTGGACGTTGCGCTCGCCGGTGAGGTCGTTCATCAGGGCCGCGTTGACGCCGAGCAGGGAGGGCTGGCCGTCGGTGTAGATGCGGCCGTTCTCCACCGGGAGCAGGCCCGCGACCGCCTTCAGCAGGGTCGACTTGCCGGAGCCGTTGGTGCCGATCAGGCCGATCGCCTCGCCCTTGTAGGCGACGAAGGAGACGTTCTTGACCGCGTGCACCTTGCGTACGCCCGCCGCCTTCTCGGCCGCGCCCCGGCGCAGCATGCGGTTGAGGGCGGCGGTGGCGGAGCCCTTGCCGGCGCCCGTGCCGTTGACGCGGTAGACGATGTCGACGCCGTCGACGACGACGGTGGGGATCTGGTCGTTCGCGATGTCAGCCACGGCCGTACGTCTCCTCAGCCTTCCAGAAGTAGATGAAGCCGCCGACGCCCGCCAGCAGCGCCCAGCCCGCCGCGATCGCCCACACGTGGTGCGGCAGCTGGCTCGCGTGGAAGGTGTCGATCAGGGCGTAGCGCATCAGGTCGATGTAGACGGCCGCCGGGTTGGCCTGGAGGACCGGGACCACCCAGTGCGGCCAGTCGTGGTGGCCCTTGGCCAGCTTGTCGATGCTCCACATCACGCCGGAGACGTACATCCAGGTGCGCAGGATGAACGGCATCAGCTGCGCGATGTCCGGCGTCTTGGCGCCCATCCGGGCCATGATCATCGAGACGCCCGCGTTGAACGTGAACTGGAGCACCAGCGCCGGGACCGCCAGCAGCCAGGACGCCGAGACCGGCACACCGAAGCAGAGCAGGATCACGACGAGCGCGCCCATCGAGAACAGCAGCTGCTGGAGCTGCTGGAGGCAGAACGAGATCGGCAGCGCGGCCCGCGGGAAGTGCAGCGCCCGCACCAGGCCGAGGTTGCCGGAGATCGCGCGGGTGCCCGCCAGGATCGAGCTCTGCGTGAACGTCCAGATGAACACGCCCGTCACCAGGAACGGGATGTAGTCCGGCACGCCCTTCTTGGTGCCGAGCAGGACACCGAAGATGAAGAAGTAGACCGCCGCGTTCAGGAGCGGGTTCATCACCTGCCAGACCTGGCCCAGCTTCGCCTGGCTGTACTGCGCGGTGAGCTTGGCCGTGGCGAACGCGGTGATGAAGTGCCGGCGCGCCCACAACTGGCGGACGTACTCGGGCAGGGAGGGACGGGCACCGCTGACCGCGAGGCCGTGACGGGCGGCAAGGGCCGCGAGGTCGTCGTCGGCCGGGGCCGCTGTGGGGGGCGGTGTGTCGAGGACCTGGCTCACATCCGCTGCTTTCGCTCGGGGGGTGGGGTGGTGCGTGGTGCGGAGGTTCTTGGTGCGGTGGTGCGGTGGTGCGGTGGTGCGTGCGGCGGGTGGGGTCGTCACCCGATGTTTTCTTACGTGTCTCTTCACGTTTTCTTACGTCGGGACGGGACCGTATCGTCGCAACGTGAGCGTAGGACGAGTGAGCGTCGGAACGCAACCGTTTCGTCGTGACGTGGCGGTGCGCACACCCGACCGGATCGCGTCGGAACGGGACCGTTTCGTCGCTACGCCCTATGCTGGTCCGCATGACGACCAACGCCGACGCGCCGCAGACCCGTCCGCGCCGCCGTGCCCCGGCCGGAGCCGCCGTTCTCCGTGAGGACGTGACGGAAGCCATCCGGGCGGCCGTCTTCGAGGAGCTCGCGGCCGTCGGGTACGCGCGGATGTCGATCGAGGGCATCGCGCGCCGGGCGGGCGTCGGCAAGACCGCGGTCTACCGCCGCTGGCGTTCCAAGCTGCACCTGGTCCTCGACGTCGTCTCGGAGATCGCGGTGATGGGCCTGCCGGTGCCGGACACGGGCTCGCTCCAGGACGACCTGCGGATGCTGTACGAGGTGACGTCACGGGCGCTGCGGCACCCCGTGGCCTCGCAGATCCTCCCGGACCTCCAGGCCGAGGCGGCCCGCAACCCCGAGATCGCCGAGGCTCTCCAGAACGCCCTGCAGAAGGGCCAGGAGGGTGTCGCCAGCAAGATCATCGTGGCGGCGGAGCAGCGCGGTGAGATCAGGCCCGGCCTCAACGACGAACTGGCCCTCGACCTGATCTCGGGCCCCCTGTACTGGCGTTCCGTGGTGATCCGCAGCCCGAAGCTGCCGAAGGGGTACCTCGCGGCGCTGGCGCACGCGACGACGGAGGCGCTGAAGGCGCTCTGACGCGAGTCCTACGTGATCGGGAAGTCGAAGTACGTGTCCGGACACGGTTCGTCGTCCGGCAGGTGTGATGTCCGGGCGCCACGGTGGGAGACGGGGTCCATGACCGGGCCCTCCGGCGAAAACTGACCGACCGCCGGGCCCGCACGAACGCCAGATGATCGGCATCGCTGATCGGCCTGACGACCGGATTCCCGCCCGCTCACCCCCGCGCCGCCCCCGGATGCAACCGCACCCACCCCTCCCAGGCCGACGAGATCATGTCCTGGACGTCGTGCTTGGCCTTCCAGCCGAGTTCGGTGGCCGCCAGGTCGGACGAGGCGACGACCCGGGCCGGGTCGCCGGGGCGGCGGGGAGTGACCGTCGGGGGGCGGTCGTAGCCGGTGAGGGCGTTGATGTGGTCGATCATCTCGCGCACGGAGACGCCCTCGCCGCGGCCGATGTTGACGGTGAGGTCGCGGCCGGGGGAGGACTGGAGGGCGCGCGCGGCGGCCACATGGGCCTCGGCCAGGTCGGTGACGTGGATGTAGTCGCGGACGCAGGTGCCGTCGGGGGTGTCGTAGTCGTCGCCGAAGATGCGCGGGGCGGCGTTCTCGGTGAGCTTCTCGAAGACCATCGGGATCAGGTTGGAGACGCCGGTGTCGGCCAGCTCGGGGGCCGCCGCGCCCGCCACGTTGAAGTAGCGCAGGGACGCCGTGGACAGGCCCGTCGCGCGGCCCGTGGCGCGGACCAGCCACTCGCCGGCCAGCTTGGTCTCGCCGTACGGGGACATCGGCGCGCACGGGGTCCGCTCCGTGACCAGCCGGACGTCCGGCATGCCGTAGACCGCCGCCGAGGACGAGAAGACGAAGGAGGGGACCCGGGCCGTCGTCACCGCCTCCAGGAGGACGCGCAGGCCCTCGACGTTCTCCCGGTAGTAGTGCAGCGGACGGTCCACCGACTCGCCCACCTGCTTCTTCGCCGCCAGGTGGACCACTCCCGTGACCTCGTGGTCCGCGAGGGTGTGCGCGACCCGCTCGGCGTCCAGCGTGGAGCCCACCACCAGCGGCACGTCGGCCGGCACCCGCTCGGCGATGCCGGTGGACAGGTCGTCGTACACGACCGCCTGCTCGCCCGCCTCCGTCATCGCCCTCACGACGTGCGCCCCGATGTAGCCGGCGCCGCCGGTGATCAGCCAGGTCATGTACGGCCGTCCCCTCGTCGGTTGACCCGTGTTCGCGTATCAGTGAACCAGGCGGCCGGAGCCGGTGGGCGTCGCCTCGGTCACCGAGGGTGAACCGGGGAACACGCGTGGCGTCGGAGGGGGTGTCGTCGAGCGCCACACGCGTGTGCAGGACAGCACCGCCGCCGCGCCCAGCAGGCCGTTGCGTACGACCATCAGCGCGCAGCCCGTCCAGGTGGCGGCCGCGACCTCGTCGTACAGGACCGGGAACACCAGGGCGCTGACCGCGGTCGCCGCCAGGACCAGCGCCGCGACGGGGCGTTGGGTGGTGTGCCGCGAGGTCAGGCACACGGCGGCCAGGCCCAGCAGCCAGATCATGTACTGGGGGCTGATCACCCGGCTGGTGACGGTGAACAGCAGCACGGCGGCAAGGGCGGCGTCGTAGGGCGTCGCCCTTGCCCCAGCGCCGGGCCCTGGCCCGCCACAGCAGCACCAGAGCCAGTGCTACGGCGGTGAGGGCCAGGCAGACGTACGCGACCGTCGAGACGTACGGCCCCGTGTACTCCAGCGCCCCGTAGCGGTACCGCACCTTCCCGGGCCAGCCGGCGTGCCGTGCCAGGGCGAGCAGCGTGCCGCCGAAGGACTCGATCTGCACGCCCCGGCCGCCCTGTTGGCGCAGGAACGCGAAGGGGTGGTCGAAGAGGGTCACGAGGAGGGCGAGCACGGTCGTGCCGGTCACCACCGCCGCGGTCCCCGCCGACCGGGTCGCCCGGCCCTTCGGAAGGCCGGTCAGCAGCAGGACCGGCCACACCTTGACCAGGGCGCCCAGCGCCACGAGCGCTCCGCACGCGCGCGTGGAGCGCGTCGACGTCAGCAGGGCGAGGACCGCGAGGGCGGTGACCTGGACGTCGTAGCGGGCGAGCAGGGGGAGGCCACCGGTCCAGACGCCGGCGCCGAGCAGGCTGCGGCCGGGGCGGGTGCCCGCGCGGACGAGCGCCAGCGCGGTCACGGCGTCGGCGGCGAGGGTGAGGGCGACGAAGGCCTGGAAGTACGTCAGGCCCGGCAGCAGCCCGGGGGAGAGGAGGAGCGGTCCCGCGCCCGGCGGGTACTGCCAGAGCGGGTCGCGCACCGGGTAGGCGCCGTGCGCGAGGACGCCGTACCAGTGGTGGTAGAGCTGCCACACCTCGCGTCCTACGGCGTCCCACCCGCGCAGGGTGAGCAGCCAGACCATCAGGGCGCGGGTGGCGAGCCAGGCGGCGGCCAGGGCGGCACGGGGATGTCTCATCAGGGCGGATCGTAGGCGGGCATATGCCGCGCAAGCCCTAAAGCGCCCCTATTTTTCGGTAAGTGTCAGCACCCGCCGGCACTGTCCTGCGCAGAGTCACCGGCCGCCTCGCTCTGTGCCGCCCTGCGTAGGGTTACCGGCCGCCTCGGTCCGCGCCGCCCGGCGCAGGGTCACCCGCGGCCTCGGTCTGCGCCGCCGCGTCCAGCATCGAGGTGAGCTGATCCAGGCGGGAGCGCAGGTCGCGGATCTCGTCGACATCGCAGCCGGTCGCGGCGGCGATCCGGCGGGGCACCTGGAGCGCGTGCTCCCGCAGGGCCGTGCCCTCGTCGGTGAGGCGCACCTCGACCGAGCGTTCGTCGCGGGTGCTGCGCTCCCGGCGCACCAGACCGGCCGTCTCCAGCCGCTTGAGAAGGGGGGACAGGGTTCCGGAGTCGAGGCGCAGGTGTTCGCCGAGCGCCTTCACCGGCAGGTCGCCGTGCTCCCACAGGACGAGCATCACCAGGTACTGGGGATAGGTGAGCCCCAGGTCCTTGAGGATCACGCGGTAGACGCCGTTGAAGGCGCGGGAGGCGGCGTGCAGGGAGAAGCAGATCTGCTGGTCGAGCCGGAGCCAGTCGGCGGTGGGCGTGGTCATGTCCCCAGGGTAGCTCTTACTCGCCATTTAGTTGTGCACAACTGAATTGTGTGCTCTACTTGTGGCAACGACAGGACTCACCCAGAGGGACGGATTTCCATGGACGCGCTCTACACCGCAGTCGCCACCGCCACCCACGGCCGTGACGGTCGTGCCGTCTCCAACGACGGCAAGATCGACCTGAAGCTGGCCCCGCCGGTGGAGCTGGGCGGCAACGGAGAGGGCACCAACCCCGAGCAGCTGTTCGCCGCCGGTTACGCCGCCTGCTTCGGCAGCGCCCTCGGTCTCGTCGGCCGCCAGGCCAAGGTGGACGTCAGCGACGCCGCCGTCACCGCCGAGGTCGGCATAGGCAAGCAGGGCGAGGGCTTCGGCCTCAAGGTCGCGCTGCGCGTCGAGCTGCCCGACACCGTGGACGCGGAGACCGGCCGCAAGCTCGTCGAGACGGCCCACCAGGTCTGCCCGTACTCCAACGCCACCCGCGGCAACATCGAGGTCGAGCTCGTCATCGAGTAAGCACGCACCGCAGCACCGCAGCACCGCAGCACCGCAGCACCGCAGCACCGCAGCACCGCAGCACCGCAGCACCGCAGCACCGCAGCACCGCAGCAAGGCTCAGGCGCCCGGCCGACCGGCCGGGCGCCATGTCGTGGGTCGGCTCGGCGTGGGCCGGGACGGACTGGACGGCACAACCCCTCCTAGAGGGTCTCGGTGACGGTCGGCTCCGCCGCGGGACGCGGCACCGTGGTCAGCGGCGCGCGCTCCGACGCGGCCGCCGCCGACGGCACCGGGTGACGCTCCGCCGGCGGGATCACCGACGGCGACTCCGGCTCGCCCAGCACCACATGGCGTACGACCCGTTCGGCGGCGCGGCCGTCGTCGTACGGGCAGAAGCGCTCGCGGAACGCCGCGCGCAGCTGGGTGGAGCGGGAGCCGCGCCAGTGCCCGGTGGCGAAGATGTCGATCAGCTCGTCCTCGCTGCGCGCGATCGCGCCCGGTGCGAAGGACCGCAGGTCGAAGTAGGTGCCCCGGGCCGCCTCGTACGCCTCCCGGTCGTCCGCGTGGATCACGATCGGGCGGTCCAGGCCGGCGTAGTCGAACATCAGGGACGAGTAGTCGGTGACCAGGGCGTCCGAGGCCAGGCACAGCGACTCGACGCTCGGATGGCCGCTGACGTCGATGACGCGAGGCGTCGAGGCCGGGGCGAGCGGACCGCCGTGCCGGTGGTGGGCGCGGGCCAGGATCACGAAGCGGGGGCCCAGCCGGCGCAGCAGCCGGTCCAGGTCGAGCGTGGTGCGCTGGGTGCGCCGGTAGTCGCGGTGGGTGGGCGCGTACAGGATCGCGACCGTGCCCTCGGGGATGCCGAGCGACTCGCGCAGCCGCCGTACGTCCTCCGAAGTGGCCCGCTGGAACACGTCGTTGCGGGGCTGGCCGTAGGGAAGCACGGTGTAGTCGCCGGGGTGGACCCGCTGCCAGGTGAGGGTGGCGTGGCGGTTGGGGGACAGCAGGTAGTCCCACTGGTCGACGCCCCTGAGCATCGCGGCGAAGTCCAAGTCCCGTGCCGCCGCCGGCCGTTCCTGGAGGTCCAGGCCCATGTGCTTGAGGGGCGTGCCGTGTTGGGTCTGGACGAGGACCTGGCCGGGGCGCTTGACCAGGCGGGGGTCGAAGTCGGTGTTGTTCACGAGGTACTTGGAGCGGGCGAGCGCCGTCCAGTAGGCGGCCGTGTCCGGGGTGAGGCGGCGGGTCGCGGTCGGGATCGTGCGGTGGTGCTCGGGATCCGCGACCCAGGCGGTGCGGATGTGCGGGGCGAGGGCGCGGAACGCCTCCTCCAGCGCACCGGGGTTGCAGCCGTGACCGCGGCCGCCGTACGCGGCGAAGAGGGCGCGGTCGTCGCGGACCGGCAGGCGCAGCTGGACGCGGTAGTGCAGCCGCAGGGCCGCGGCGTGCAGCGCCTTGGCGAGCCGGACGGTGGGCCCGGAGATCCGCCGGCCGAGCAACTGGGCCAGTTCCAGGGTCCGTCGGGTGCGGTACAGGCCCAGGCGGATCGTGGTGTGCCGCAGCCGGTAACCCACCGGGGTCGGATGGCCCGGCGTGCGGTGGACGCGGTAGTGGTCGCGGGCCCGCCGCAGGAACTCGGCGCGGACATCGCCGGGAAGACGGTTCCGCCGCAGGAACTCGGCGCGGACGTCCTCGGAGACGAACGCCCCGTGGCCGTCACCCGCACCACGCTCCCGCCCGGCGAACACCGCCCACAGGTCGTCCACCATCCGGCGGAACAACACCGGCCGCCACTGGGCGAGTTCGGGCCGCGCGTCGACGTGGGCGAAGACCCTGTCGTACTGGTCGAAGAGGTCGAAGTCCGCGCGGTCGGCCGCCGCGGGGACGCTCCGGCGCCGCAGCCGGTGGTGGACGCAGACCCGGTCGAGGGTGGCGATCGACTCGGCGGACATCAGGACCGGACAGGCCCAGGCCAGGTCCGTGTGCCGGCCGGGCGGGAACGCGAAGCCACCGCGCTCGACGAACTCCCTGCGGCACACCTTGTTCCAGGCCGCCGCCGGTCCTCGCAGCAGCCCCGGCCGGTCCTCCAGGGGGAACTGGGCGGGCCCCTGCTCGGTGAGCAGGCCCGAGGAGGGATCGTGGACGATCTCGCCCGACCACGGCACGAGCGCGTGGCCGTGGACCAGGACGTCCGGCTCGCCCGTCTCCTTCAGCCGGTCGGCGATCGACCGCAGCGCGTGCGGGGCGAGGGTGTCGTCGCCGTCGAGGAACACCAGGTAGTCGCCCGTGGCCTCGCCGATCCCCGCGTTGCGGGCGGGCCCCAGACCCTCGTTGCGCGCCCGGCGGACGGCCCGCACACGCGGGTCGCGGGCCGTGAACTCGTCGGCGATCTCGCCGCACGCGTCCGGGGAGCGGTCGTCGACCACGATCAGCTCCAGATCGTCGTACGACTGCGACAGCACCGATTCCAGGCAGGCGGGCAGGTACGCCTGCACCTGGTACGCGGGGACGATGACACTGAACCTGGGCACGGCACATCCAAGGGTCGGCGCGGGAGTTCTGCCCGGGAACGCCCCATGAGTGCCCTTGGTTACGGTCCGTACGGCATTCGGGCGAACGCGAAGGGGCGGGCCGGAGTCGGCCCGCCCCCAATTGGGCTGTCGTACGCGCTACTTGACCGCGCCCGCCATCACGCCGGACACGAACTGCCGCTGGAACGCGAAGAACACGATCAGCGGGATCACCATCGAGATGAACGCGCCCGGCGCCAGGATGTCGACGTTGGCGGCGAAGGCCCGTACCTGGGTCTGGAGGGCGACCGTGATCGGCTGGCTGTCGGCGTCCGTGAACACCAGCGCGATCAGCATGTCGTTCCACACCCACAGGAACTGGAAGATGCCGAGGCTCGCGATCGCGGGCGCGCCGAGCGGCAGCACCACCCTTGCGAACAGGCGCAGTTCACCCGCTCCGTCGAGCCGGGCCGCCTCCAGGAGTTCGCGCGGGATCTCGGCGAAGAAGTTCCGCAGCAGGAACACCGCGAACGGCAGACCGAAGCCCGTGTGGAAGAGGACCACGCCGAAGATGTTGCCGAACAGGCCGATCTTGCCGAAGAGTTCGGCGATCGGGATCAGCGCCACCTGTACCGGCACCACCAGCAGACCGACCACGGCCATGAACCACCAGTCGCGGCCCGGGAAGTCCATCCACGCGAAGGCGTAGCCCGCGAGCGCGCCGATGACGATCACCAGAAGCGTCGCCGGCACCGTGATCAGGATGGTGTTGACGATGGAGTTGGTGATGTCGCTGTTGTGCAGGAGCTTGTCGTAGCTGTCCAGGGTCAGCTGGGACGGCTTGGTGAACACCGTCCACCAGCCGCTCGCGGCCATGTCCCCGGGGCTGCGCAGCGAGGAGATCAGCAGACCGATCGTCGGCACCAGCCAGAACAGGCCGACGAGCACGAGCAGGACGCTGATCACGCCCCCGCTGACCCGCTCGACCAGCCGTGAGCCGAGGGACCGCTGCGCCTCGGTGCCCTCGGCCGACGCCGTCTCGGGAAGCCTCTCGGCCTGGGTCGTCATCGCCGTACCTCCCGCCTGAGCCGCCGGATGTTGAACCAGATCACCGGGATGACGAGCAGCAGCAGGAACACCGAGATGGCGCTCGCGATGCCCGGCTGGTCCTCGGAGAAGCCCTTGCGGTACAGCTCCAGCGCGAGGACGTTCGCGTCGTCCTGCGAGGAGCCCGGGGCGATGATGAAGACCAGGTCGAAGATCTTCAGGACGTTGATCATGAGGGTGACGGTGACGACCGCGAGGACCGGGGCGAGCAGCGGCACGGTGACCCTGCGGAACACCTGCCACTCACTCGCGCCGTCCACCCGGGCCGCCTCCAGCAGTTCGCGGGGGATGCCCGCGAGCCCGGCCGCGATCAGCACCATCGCGAAACCGGCCCACATCCAGATGTACGACCCGATGATCGACGGCGTCACCAGCGAGGGGCCGAGCCAGTCGAGGCCGTTGTAGGCCTCCCTGAAGTTGCTCGCCGGAAGCCGCAGTTGGGCTCCGTCGGCCTTCTCCGAGAAGGAGAAGGTGCCGTCGTCGCCCGCCTTCGCCGTCTCGACGACCTTGCCGTCCTTGACCGCCTCGATCTTCATGCCGGGGTAGCCGAGTTCGCTCGGGTCGACCCCGCCCAGCGTGCCGACACCCTTGCCGCGGGTGAAGTCCTGCCAGGTGGTGCCGGTGATCCGGCCCGGGTCGGCCTGGGGCGGCACGGCCTTCTTCGCGTCGCTGGGCATCTGGTCCGGGGCCACGCCCACGAGGGGCAGCGTGACCGTGCCGCCGGTGTGGACCGTGGCCTTGGTGATGAAGCCGCCGCCCTGGGGCACCAGCGGTGAGTTCCGGCCCGGGTGGGCCTTCGGGAACGACGAGGACTGCGCGAACGTGTCGTGCACGCCCACCCACACCGCGTTCGCGAACCCCTTGTCCGGGTCCTGGTCGTAGACCAGCCGGAAGATGATGCCCGCCGCCAGCATCGAGATCGCCATCGGCATGAAGACGACCAGCTTGAACGCCGTGCCCCAGCGGATCCGTTCGGTCAGCACCGCGAAGATCAGACCGAGCGCGGTGGCGATCGTCGGCGCGAACACCACCCAGATGATGTTGTTCTTCAGGGCCGTGCGGATGCCGTCGTCGGTGAACAGGGCCTTGTAGTTGTCGATCCCGGCGAAGCTGTCGCCCGACTGGTCGTAGAAGCTGCGGACCAGCGAGTACCCGATCGGGTAGACCACGAGCGCGCCCAGCAGCACGAGGGCGGGCAGCAGGAACAGCGCCGCCACGGTCTTGCGTGTGCCGGTCACGCTCTTGCGCGACTTGGGAGAGGCAGGGGCCGGTGGGACCCCTGCCTCGGTGGCCGATGTCATCGCCTCAGTTCCCGTACGCTGCCGCCGCGTCGGCCTCCAGCTTGGCCTGGGTGCCCGCGATGTTCTTCGGGTTGCTCAGGAAGTCCTGGAGCGCCTTCCACTCGCCCTTGCCCGGCGTGCCGCCGAAGGCCTGCGGGGCCTGGTCGGACATGTCGAAGCGGAAGTCGTCACCCGACTCGATCAGCGCCTTCGCGATCTTCTGCTGCACCGGGTTCGGGTACGCCGAGATGTCCACGCTCTTGTTCGGCGAGAGGTAACCGCCGAGCTTGGCCTGGATCGTCGCCGCTTCCGGGGAGGCCAGGAAGGTCGCGAGGGCCTGCGAGGCCTTGGAGTCCTTCAGGATCACGGCAGCGTCACCGCCGGAGACCACGGGGGCGGTGTCGCCGACCTTCGGGAAGGGGAAGACCTTCGCGTCGGTGCCGACCTCGGCCTTGGCCGTCTGGATGTTGACCTGCGCGAAGTCACCCTCGTAGACCATGGCCGCCTTGGGCTGGTCGCCGCCGGTGAAGGTCTGGGTCACGGAGGCCGGGAAGTCCGTCTGGAGCGCGCCCTTGGCGCCGCCCGCGACATAGTCCTTCTTGCCCCAGACCTGGGCCAGCGTGGTCAGGGCGTCCTTCACGGACGGGTCCGTCCACTTGATCTCGTGCTTGGCCAACTGGTCGTACTTCTCCGGGCCCGCCTGGGAGAGGTAGACGTTCTCGAACCAGTCGGTGAGGGTCCAGCCCTCGGCGCCGCCGACGGAGAACGGGGTCACGCCCGAGTCGTAGACCGTCTGCGCGGTGGTCAGCAGCTCGTCCCAGGTCTTGGGTTCGGCGGCGCCCGCGTTCTCGAAGACCTTGGCGTTGTACCAGATCAGGGACTTGTTGGCGGCCTTGTAGTAGACGCCGTACTGGGTGCCGTCGATCTTGCCGATGTCCTGCCAGCCCTGCGAGTAGTTCTTCGCGAGCTCGGCCTTGGCCTCGGCGCCCAGCGGCTTGGCCCACTTCTTGTCGACGGCCTGCTTGATGGCGCCGGGCTGCGGCAGCATCGCGACGTCCGGCGGCTGCCCGCCCGCGACCTTCGAGCCCAGGAAGTTGACGATGGGGTCCTGCGCGGGCACGAAGGTCACCTTGGCGCCGGTGCGCTTCTCGAACTCCGCGAGGACCTTCTTGAAGTTCGCCTGCTCCTCGCCGCTCCACACGGCGGCCACCTGGAGGCTCTGGCCGTTCAGCTTGGGGAGGGTGACGCCGGTGCCGGTCTCCTTGCCGCCGGTCGCACCGCTGTCGCTGCTCTTGTCGTCGTCCCCGCCGCAGGCGCTGAGCGAGAGGGCGAGGGCTGCCGCGAGGGCGGCTGCCGCAGTCCTCGCTGCCCTGGGCTTTCGGTTTGTGCTGCTCATGCTGCGCATCACGTCCCCGTACCTCGTTCCTCGTTGAACGTTGAGGGTGTCCCGTGCGAACTGGTCTACGCCGGGAGAACGGGGTCGGCAAGGGCGCGTCCGCTGTCAAGCAGGCGATCGTTGCGGCCTCGTGACCAGTACGGCTGCGTGCGGGCACGCGGCGTAGAGGGGCAGCCTGGGTTCGGCTAAAGCAGTGACGGCACCTCTGCTGCTTCGACTTCCCTCGCTGCCCGTTCCAATGCGCTGGCGAGCAGAGCGAGATCCGTCGGACCATTGCCCAGCTCCCGGACCGGGCGGCGGGTCGGGGGATCGCCCATGCGCTCCCACTCCAGGGGCACGACCGTGGGGCGCAGCGTCGCGGTCCGCGGGATACGGCCCGTGACCCGGCCCGCCTGGAAGGCGGTCACCCGCCCGTCGGACCAGGTCAGCCGGCCACGGCCGGGAACCGGCTCCTCCGGCCCGGTGGCCGGGGCGTCCAGGGTGACGCGGAGGGTGGCCCGGCGGGCCGGCTCCGACTCCGCCGTACGGCCGCCCGGGCCGGCCGCGGCCACCAGGTGCACGCCCAGCCGCTCGCCGTCGCGGGCGACCGCCTCCAGCGCGCGTATGACCGATCCGGCGGCGGGCCTGCCGGGGGAGCCGAGGGGCGGGGAGACCAGGGCGTCCAGGTCGTCCACGACCACGACCAGACGGGGGAGCGGCGGCACCGCCTCCGCCTGGCGGCGGGCCGCGCCGGGGCGCAGCCGGATGGTGGAGCTGGGCGGGGAGTCGAGATCGGCGGTGGCGTCGGCGGCTGCGGTGCCGTGAGTGCCTGTGCTGCCGAGGGTGTTGGGGGTGCCGGGGGTGCCCGAGGTGCCGACGGCCGGTGCGGCGGACGGGCCGCGGCTGGTCGCCGTGCGCTGGGCGACCATACGGCCGGACAGCTCGCGTCCGGTGTGCCACTCGGCGAAGCCGGAGCGGCCCAGCAGCTCCGCGCGCCGCTTCAGCTCGGCACTCAGCGACTGGGCGAACTCCCGCATGCGGACGGGGTCGTTGGCGGTGAGGTGGGTGGTCACGTGCGGCACGTCCGTGCACACCCGCAGACCCTCGCCGTGGCCGCCCCCGGCGCCCACGCTGTCCCGGCCGTCCATCAGGACGACGCTGAGCCGGTCGGGGCGCTCGGCCGCGGCCAGCGAGGCGACGACGGCCCGCAGGAGTTCCGTACGGCCGCTGCCCGCGGGTCCCTCGATCAGCAGGTGCGGGCCCTCGGCCGCGAGGTCGGCGCAGACCGGGCCGCGCGGGCCCGCCCCGAGCACCGCCCAGGCGCGGCCGCCGAGCGACTCCGGGTCGTCGGCCGCGTCCGCCCAGCGCGTCATCAGCGACGGCGGGGTGGCCCGGGCCAGCCCCAACTCGTCCAATAGCCGCGCTGATTGGGGCAGCGGTGAGGACACGCGCGCGTGGCCCGCACCGGCGGACCCGTCCGTGCGCAACGGCGCCAGTGCCCGCGCGAACCGCTCGGCCCAGGCGGCGGAGACGGCGTCCACGGCGGCGACCGTGCCGTGGCCCACGGGGGTCGGGGCGGGGGTGAGGTGCAGGGTGTCGGGGTCGGTACGCGTGCCCGTGCCGCGGCCTGCGGCGGCCACGGCGGGCGCGGCTTCGGTGGGCCGGGGCACCGTGCGGGTGATGTCGGCGCCCGGGTGACGGGGTGCCGGGCGGGTGCGGGTGGATTCGGCGCCCGGCGCGGTGCCGTACGTCTCGGCATCGTCGCCCGGGACGGTCGGCGCGCCCTCACCGCCGCTCCTGGCCGTCGGACGGCTCGTGCCGGTCGGCATCCCCGCCCGCGCCACCCGCATCAGCCGCAGGGCCGTCGCCACGTCCCCGCTGAGCAGGCCGACCGCGCCGCACTCGCGGAACGTCGGGGCCACCGCGCAGGCCGCCTCGTAGGTGTCGGTCACCGGGGAGGCCGGGGAGGCGGGGGCCGTCTCGGCCAGGCAGACGACATGGATACCGGCCCGCGGGCCCTGTGCCGCCAGCCGTGCCACCGCCTTGCGCAGATCCGCGCCGCCGGGGTCGCCGTCCACGACGACCACGGTGTACGGCCCGGGGAAACCGCCGGTCTCAAGGCCCTCGGTGTCGTCGCGGGCCCAGGAGGGCCGTCGGCCGGCGCCCCGGAGGCGGTCCGGCGAGCCGGCGGAGCGGGCGGCCGGGATCATGCCGCGGGGCGGGGCGAGCTCCGCGTCGGCCAGGTGGTCGTCCAGGCGCCTGAGGAGTTCGTCGGTGCGGGCCGCGGCCTGCTCGCGGTCGTGGGCCAGCAGGAGCCGGCAGTCCTGGCCGTGTCCCGGGCGGACATGGGGGAGCCAGCCGAGCCAGGACCACTCGGCGGTGCGCTCCTGCGCGGGCCGGGAGCGGTCCGCGCTGATCAGGACGATCTCCAGGGTCTCGGGCGCGTGCAGGGCGGCGAGCTGGGCCACCACCGCGCGGGCCAGCCCGGCCAGCCGCGCGCGCGGACCGGCGAGGCCCAGTGCGCCTGCCTCGCGCAGATCCGCGGTCACCGGGACGGCGGGCAACAGCCCCGACCCGTCGGGCGCGGCCCGGTCGGCGGTGCCGAGCCGCACGGTGAGCGCCTCCGGGTGTCCCGGCCCGCGCTCCCAGAGGCGGGCACCCGGGCCCAGGGCCGTCAGCAGCAGCGCGGCGGGGTCCGGCCAGACCTCGGGCAGCTGGGTGGCGGTGGCCGACGGAACGGGGGTGACGGGGGCCGGTTCCTCGGCGTACGGCTCGCCCTGATCGGCCATCTCCGGCTCGCCCCGGCCCCCGGCCAGCCGCCGCGCCCACTTCCCGAGCCCGCCACGCCGACGCCCGCTCTGCGGGGCGTCCGTCCCGCGCAGGGGGGTGCCCTTGCGGCGTCCGGTGCCGGGTTCCGGGGCTTCATCAGCGGAGGGGTTGTCCGTGGCGGAGGGGTCGTCCGGGCGGTCTCCGGGGGGCGTGGAGGGCGTGGAGGGCTTCGGCGGCGCGGAGGGTGCAGGCGCAGTCGCCGCGGCCTCGCCGAAGGAACCGATACCGGCCCGGCCGCCATGGGTGTCACCGACGGAGCCGACGGAGCCGGCAGAGCCGGTGAAGCGCACGGAGCCTTCGGGCGCCCCCGCGGAGCCGTACGGGCGCTCCCCGGGAACCGTCCCGCCCGGACCGCCGCTCTCGATCCGCGGTGCCCCGCCCTGCCCGGGTACGACGACGGGCGGCTCCACGGGACCGTGGGCCTGGGCCTCCGCGACCCCGGGGTTCCCGCCGGACGCGCCCCAGCCGGCCGAACCGTAGGTGTGGTGGGTCTGGTCGGTGGGCTGCTGGGACGGGGTGCCCCCGCCGCTGTCACGGTCCTCACGCGCGTGCGGCGAATTCTCCGCGCCCCCCGAGGCCTCCGCCGGGATCGCGGAGCCGCCGGCACCGGCCGACACCCTGCGCCCCCGTCGCTCACCCGCCCGGTACCCGGCCTCATCCGCCCCGGACGGACTCCCGGGCGCCACCCGCCCAGGGCCCCGGCCCCGGGCCTGCGCGGCCGCCCCGCCCTCGCCGGAGCCGGAAGCGGCCCCGCCGTCCACCGGCACGCGCTCCCCGGTGTTCTCGGGCGCCACGCGCACATGCCCCTCCCCGTCCGGCTCGGTCTCCAGACGCCGGCCCCCGCTGGGGGACAGCCGGAGCACCGACTCGCCGATCCTCAGGAGCGCCCCCGGCGGGAAACGGACCGGGCGGGTGCCCACGCGGGCGCCGTCCAGCATGGTGCCGTTCGTGGAGTCGAGGTCGGCCACCGAGACCTGGCCGTCGGCGGCGACGGTGATCGCGCAGTGGAGACGGGAGACGTCGGGGTCGTCCAGCGGGACGTCGGCGTCGGCGGAGCGGCCGATGTGGATCTGGCCGCCGTGCAGCAGGTGGACACCGCCCGCGTCGGGGCCCGCGACCACATGGAGCTGGGTCGGCGCCTCGTCGAGCTCGGGGTGGGGCTCGGGGGCGGCGGGGGCGCCCAGGGACAGCACGGCGCCGTCGATCAGCGGGGGCTCGCCGAGGGTGGCGCGCTGGGGGTCCAGCCGCTCGCCGTCCGCGTACAGCACGACGGTGCCGCCGCCGCGCTCGGGCTCGCCCGCGCGGGAGGCGCCCGCCTCCCCGGGGACCGCCGAGGCGAGGGCACCGGCCACCGCGGCCAGGGCGGTGCCGACGGGAGCGGTGACCAGCACGTCGCAGCTCGCGGCGCGGCCGCGGGCCCGGTCGGGCGGGCCCAGCGGGTCTACGACGGTCAGCCGGATCTGCATCGCCGTCAGCGGTCCCTTCTGCTCGGACGCGGACATCCCCACCCCGCACGAGCACCATCGGCCAGTACTGCACGCATCCTCGCACCTGCCACTGACAACACGCCCGCCGCCCGAGGGCAAGTGATCTTGATTGGTCAGCTCTGCCCCCAAAAGTGCCTGACCAGTGCCGCGCCGACGATCACTTGAGATCGGTCACGTCAAGGTCCGGCAACCGGGAGACCCGGACGGAGCGTCTTCCTGTCGAACGTGCCGGGGAACGCATACGTAGTGCCGTGGGGAGCGGCACTACAGTGGGTCGGAAGTGGGTCGGAACGACAGCAAGCAGCAGGGAGTGCATGACGTGCGGCCGGTAGGCAGCAAGTACTTCCTCGAGGAGCCGCTCGGACGCGGTGCCACGGGGACCGTCTGGCGAGCCCGCCAGCGGGAGACCGCGGGCGCCGAGGCAGCCGTCGCGGGACAGCCGGGCGAGACCGTCGCGATCAAGGTCCTCAAGGAGGAGCTCGCGAGCGACCCGGACATCGTGATGCGGTTCCTGCGCGAGCGCTCCGTGCTGCTCAGGCTGACCCACCCGAACATCGTGCGGGTGCGCGACCTGGTCGTCGAGGGGGATCTGCTCGCGCTGGTCATGGACCTCGTCGAGGGTCCCGACCTGCATCGCTACCTGCGCGAGAACGGCCCGTTCAGCCCTGTCGGCGCCGCCCTGCTCACCGCCCAGATCGCCGACGCGCTCGCCGCGAGCCATGCCGACGGCGTGGTCCACCGCGACCTCAAGCCGGCCAACGTGCTGCTGCGGCAGTACGGCGGCCAGATGCACCCCCTGCTGACCGACTTCGGCATCGCGCGCCTCGCGGACTCCCCGGGCCTGACCCGGACCCAGGAATTCGTCGGCACGCCCGCGTACGTCGCTCCCGAGTCCGCCGAGGGCCGTCCGCAGACCTCCGCGGTCGACATCTACGGCGCCGGAATCCTGCTGTACGAGCTGGTCACCGGCCGTCCGCCGTTCGCCGGCGGCTCCGCCCTCGAAGTCCTGCACCAGCACCTGAGCGCCGAACCGCGCCGCCCCTCCACGGTCCCCGATCCGCTGTGGACCGTCATAGAGCGCTGTCTGAGCAAGAACCCGGACCGCCGTCCCAGCGCCGAGAACCTCGCGCGCGGGCTCCGGGTCGTCGCCGAGGGCATCGGGGTGCACGCCAACTCCGCGCAGATCGCCGCGGCCGAGAACGTCGGCGCCCTGCTGCTGCCCGACCCGGACCCGGCGGCCGTCCCGGACACGCCGGGCGCCGCCGACCCGACGCAGGTGCTGCCGAACGGCGCCGGTGCCGTCGACCCGAACGCCGCGACCAGCTTCCTGCCGCACACCGGCGCCGGGAACCCGGTCGGCGCCGCCGACCCCACCGCCGTACTCCCGACGAACCGGGGCGCGGCCGACCCGACCGCCGTCATGCCGCCGGTGCCGCCCGGACAGCCGGGGCAGTACGGCCAGCAGGGGCAGCAGTCCGGTGGGCCCGAGGATCCGCACCCCTGGCAGAACCAGCTGCGCGCGGCCCGGGACCGCAACGAACAGACGCAGGTCCAGTACCTCGACCCCAGCGAGGACCCGCTGCGCCGCCGCCCCCAGCGGCAGGTCGCCAGGCCGCAACAGCAGCAGCCGCCGCAGCGCCAGCAGCAGCGGCCCCAGCAGCGTCCGCCGCAGGGGGGCGGTTACGGCCGTCAGCAGCAGCCCCAGCCTCAGCAGTACGCCCCGCCGCAGCCCCAACCGCAGCGGTACGCGCCCCCGCCGCAGCCCGAGCGCCCCGCGCGTGAGCCCCGGCAGCCGCGGCAGCGCAGCGCCAACCCGATGAAGATCCCGGGTCTGGGCTGCCTCAAGGGCTGTCTGTTCACGATCGTCATCCTGTTCGTCGCCAGCTGGCTGATCTGGGAGCTGAGCCCGCTCCAGGAGTGGATCGGCACCGGCAAGAGCTACTGGCAGCAGCTCGGGGACATCGTCGACACCGTGAGCAACTGGATCGGAGATCTCGGCGGAAACTCCTCAGGTCAGCAGTAACTCTGGGGATTTGTCGACACCCAGCGGGTGATTTCCGTCTCCGCGGTGAAGGTTGGCTCCCACGACGCGTAGCTTTGGCGACAACACGCGTCTGTAGGAGCAGTCTTGGCACGGAAGATCGGCAGCCGGTACACCGCCAACCAGATCCTGGGGCGGGGCAGCGCCGGCACGGTGTGGCTGGGCGAGGGTCCCGAGGGGCCCGTCGCCGTCAAGATGCTGCGCGAGGACCTCGCGTCCGACCAGGAACTCGTCGGCCGGTTCGTGCAGGAGCGCACGGCGCTGCTCGGCCTGGAGCATCCGCACGTGGTCTCCGTACGGGACCTCGTGGTCGACGGCAATGACCTCGCGCTCGTCATGGACCTGGTCCGGGGCACCGATCTGCGCACCCGGCTGGACCGGGAGAAGCGGCTCGCGCCCGAGGCTGCGGTGGCGATCGTGGCGGACGTCGCCGACGGACTGGCCGCCGCCCACGCGGCCGGGGTCGTGCACCGGGACGTGAAGCCCGAGAACATCCTGCTGGACATGCAGGGCCCGCTCGGGCCCGGCGGCGCGCACCCGGCCCTGCTGACCGACTTCGGCGTGGCCAAGCTCATCGACTCGCCGCGCCGGACCCGGGCCACGAAGATCATCGGGACGCCGGACTACCTGGCGCCGGAGATCGTCGAAGGGCTGCCGCCCCGCGCCTCCGTGGACATCTACGCCCTCGCGACCGTTCTGTACGAGCTGCTCGCGGGCTTCACCCCGTTCGGCGGCGGGCACCCGGGGGCGGTGCTGCGGCGCCATGTGACCGAGACGGTGGTGCCGCTGCCCGGGATCCCCGACGAGCTGTGGCAGCTGATCGTGCAGTGCCTGGCGAAGGCCCCGGCGTCCCGGCTGCGCGCCTCCGAGATGGCCGTGCGGCTGCGGGAGCTGCTGCCGCTGCTGGCCGGGATGCCGCCGCTGGACGTCGACGAGCCGGACGCGGAGCTGGAGGACGAGCAGGACGGCGAGGGGGCCGCCCCCGCGACCGCCGAGCCGTCGGCCTCCGGGCGGCCGGCGCGGCGGGGTGCCGTACCCCTGGTGCCGGGCGCGAGGCCCGCCGACTCCAACCGGGACACGCACACGTCGATGAGGGTGCCGGCGCCCGACGAGCTGGCCGGGGGTGCGCTGGGCACCGCCCGGGTGCCGCGGGCCGCCGGGGCGCCGCGGCCGGGGTCCGCCCGGAACCGGGCGACCACGCGCCGGCGTCGGCTCGCCGTCGGGGCGGCGGCGGTGGTGCTGGTGGCCGCGGCGGGCGTCGGCGTGTGGGCGGCCACGTCGGGGGACGACGCCGGGGCGTCCCCCCAGGACACGAAGAACTCGGCACCGGCCTCGCCGTGAGCGGGCGGGGCCCCGGGGGGACGGCCTCGCCCTGAGCGGACCGGGGCTCCCGGGGCGACGGTCTCGCTGTGAGGCGGCCGGGGCTCCGGGGGACGACCGGGCGGCTTTGCGCTGAGGGGCGGGGGCTTGGGGGAGGTTCGAGCGGCCTTGCGCTGACGGGCGAGGGCTTCGGGGGTAGTCGACCGGTCTCGCGCTGAGCGGGCCGGGGCGGCTGAGCGGCCTTGCGCTGAGGGGCGGGGGTTCGGGGGGCGGCTGAGCGGCCTTGTGCTGAGGGGCGGGGGCTTCGGGGGAGGGCCGGGCCGGCTTTGCGCTGACGGGCGAGGGCTTCGGGGGGCGATCGAGCGGCCTCGTGCTGAGAGGCGGGTGCTCCCGGGGGACAGCCGACCGGCCTCGCCATGAGCGGGCCGGGGCTCCGGGGGACGGCCGACCGGCCTCGTGCTGAGAGGCGAGGGCTTCGGGGGACCGCCGACCGGCCTCGCCCTGAGGAGGCCGGGGCTGTCGGGGGCGACCGACGTCGGTTGCCACAGCCGTTAGGCTGGAGGGCGTGGCAGTCGTCGATGTATCCGAAGAGCTCAAGTCCCTCTCCTCGACCATGGAGTCGATCGAGGCCGTTCTGGACCTCGACAAGCTGAGGGCAGACATCGCCGTGCTCGAGGAGCAGGCGGCCGCGCCGTCCCTGTGGGACAACCCGGACGAGGCGCAGAAGATCACCAGCAAGCTCTCCCACCTCCAGGCGGAGGTGCGGAAGGCCGAGGCCCTGCGCGGTCGCATCGACGACCTCGGCGTCCTCTTCGAGATGGCCGAGGAGGAGGACGACCCGGACACCCGCGCCGAGGCCGAGTCCGAGCTCACCGCCGTCAAGAAGGCGCTGGACGAGATGGAGGTCCGCACCCTCCTGTCCGGCGAGTACGACTCCCGTGAGGCGCTCGTCAACATCCGCGCCGAGGCCGGTGGCGTCGACGCCGCCGACTTCGCGGAGAAGCTCCAGCGGATGTACCTGCGCTGGGCGGAGCAGAAGGGCTACAAGACCGAGCTCATCGAGACCTCGTACGCGGAGGAGGCCGGCATCAAGTCGACCACCTTCGCCGTGCAGGCCCCGTACGCCTACGGCACGCTCTCCGTCGAGCAGGGCACCCACCGGCTCGTGCGCATCTCGCCGTTCGACAACCAGGGGCGCCGGCAGACCTCCTTCGCGGGCGTCGAGATCCTGCCCGTGGTCGAGCAGACCGACCACATCGAGATCGACGAGTCCGAGTTGCGCGTGGACGTCTACCGGTCCTCCGGCCCGGGCGGACAGGGCGTCAACACCACCGACTCCGCAGTGCGGTTGACCCACCTCCCCACCGGCATCGTCGTCTCCTGTCAGAACGAACGGTCGCAGATCCAGAACAAGGCGACCGCGATGAATGTCCTCCAGGCAAAGCTGCTGGAGCGGCAGCGCCAGGAGGAGCGGGCCAAGATGGACGCCCTCAAGGACGGCGGCAGCTCCTGGGGCAACCAGATGCGCTCGTACGTCCTGCACCCGTACCAGATGGTCAAGGATCTGCGGACCGAGTTCGAGGTCGGCAATCCCGAGGCTGTGTTCAACGGCGAGATCGACGGCTTCATCGAGGCCGGAATTCGCTGGCGCAAGCAGCAGGAGAAGTAACTTTGTCGACTTGACCATCGCACTGCAACTGCCGCCCACCGGGCGGCAGTTTGCTTTATGTCTGGGTTTTACATCACACTCACAGACCGCTTTCCCCGGCAAAGAGCCCGTACTCGGACATCGCGCACGCAACGGCCTTGACGTTGCTTTGAAAAATGGGAAGGGTAAAGCGTGGCATGCGTATCTCTGGGGCGCATGTGAACCGGGGGACTTGAGTGCAGCTGCCTTCCTCCGTCGATCACGGCCCCGAGCGCCGCCTCATTGACGATGAGCTACTGGGGGTAGCAACCACATGACGAAGAAGACGCGGATCCGGATCGCGCGCATAGCCGCCGGTGCCGTGATCGCGGCCGGTGCCTCGCTGACCGCCGCCGGCGCCGCTTCCGCGCTGGAGATCAACGTGGGCGTGGGCGCCGATGGCGTCGGCGTGAACGTCGACACCGGTCTCGGCGACGACCCGACCGACCCCGGCACCGAGATCCCGACCGACCCGGGCACCGAGCTCCCCACGGACCCCGGCACCGAGGTGCCGACGGACCCGGGGACCACGCCGCCGGTCACCGAGGAGCCCACGGACCCGGAGGAGCCGCCCACCGAGGAGCCCACCGAGCCCGACGACCCCACCGAGGCCCCGTCCGACCCGGGCACCGGGAACGGGAACGGGAACGGCAACGGCAACGCCGGGGGCGGCGGCAACAACGCCGACCCCGACGGCGGTTCCGGTACCTCCACCCAGGAAGAGGGCTCCTCGGCCCTCACCGAGACCGGCACGGACACCACGTCCAACACCTCGGCCCAGGGCAACGGCAAGGAGCTCGCCGAGACCGGTGCCGGCCAGACCGCCTTCCTGCTCGTCGGTGCCGCCACGATGATCGCCGGTGGCATCGGCTTCCGCATCCTGCCGCGCCTCGCCGGCGGCCGCGGTGGCGCTGCCGCCTAGGAGTGACTCCCGGTAGTCGCACGCCTGCGTGACGTGCGGACGCCGTACGGCGAAGGGCCCGGAGCTGTCCGCTCCGGGCCCTTCGTCCGTCTATGGGGGAGACCGGCTAGGCGGTCTGGTGGGCCAGCAGGGCCACCGCCGCGATCAGGACCGCGAGCAGGGCGATGAGGGTCATGGGGTTCAGACCCGCGAAGTGGTTCTCCTGCTGCAGCCGCTCGCGGTTCGCCCGGCACACGGGGCACCGGCCCTCGCTCACGGGCGCCGCGCAGTTTGCGCACACCAGGCGGTCGTACGTCATGCGCGTCACCCTTCTTGCCGACTGTTCCGTACAGAAGAACGCTCCCGGATCGCAGAACGTTCCCTTCTCCACTGTGCCAGGTTCGCCCGGGGGCTGCCTGTGGGCTTCTGAAGAGTGGGATTCCAGGTCGGCACAAAACCGCCCAACCGATACGCAACCCGAACCGGCGCCTGCGCTCGCGCACCCGGTTCGCGTATGGTCACGCTCATCTACCCCCGGCCTACCGTGGTGCATCCGTGATCCGATTCGACAACGTATCCAAGGTCTACCCCAAGCAGACCCGCCCCGCACTCAGGGATGTCTCCCTCGAAGTGGAGAAGGGCGAGTTCGTGTTCCTCGTGGGGTCCTCCGGCTCCGGAAAGTCCACCTTCCTGCGGTTGGTGCTCCGTGAGGAGCGGACCAGCCAGGGGCAGGTGCACGTCCTGGGCAAGGACCTCGCGCGCCTCTCCAACTGGAAGGTGCCGCAGATGCGCCGCCAGCTGGGGACGGTGTTCCAGGACTTCCGCCTGCTGCCCAACAAGACGGTCGCGGAGAACGTGGCCTTCGCGCAGGAGGTCATCGGCAAGTCACGCGGTGAGATCCGCAAGTCCGTGCCCCAGGTGCTCGACCTCGTCGGGCTCGGCGGCAAGGAGGACCGGATGCCGGGTGAGCTCTCCGGTGGTGAGCAGCAGCGCGTGGCCATCGCGCGGGCCTTCGTGAACCGGCCCAAGCTGCTGATCGCCGACGAGCCCACCGGCAACCTCGACCCGCAGACCTCCGTCGGCATCATGAAGCTGCTCGACCGCATCAACCGGACGGGCACGACGGTCCTGATGGCCACGCACGACCAGAACATCGTGGACCAGATGCGCAAGCGCGTCATCGAGCTGGAGAAGGGCCGCCTCGTCCGCGACCAGGCACGCGGCGTCTACGGCTACCAGCACTGACCGCCGTTCGTAGAGTCCCCGGAAAGGCCTGAAGAACCCGCCATGCGCGCCCAGTTCGTACTCTCCGAGATCGGTGTCGGTCTCCGTCGCAATCTGACGATGACGTTCGCCGTCATCGTCTCCGTCGCCCTGTCGCTCGCCCTGTTCGGCGGGTCGCTCCTGATGAGCGACCAGGTCGGTGCCATGAAGGGCTACTGGTACGACAAGGTCAACGTCTCGATCTTCCTCTGCAACAAGAGCGACGCCGAGTCGGACCCCAACTGCGCCAAGGGCGCGGTCACCGAGGACCAGAAGAAGGACATCCTCTCGGACCTGAAGAAGATGTCGGTCGTCGAGACGGTCGTCCACGAGTCCCAGGACGAGGCGTACAAGCACTACAAGGAGCAGTTCGGCGACTCCCCGCTGGCCGCCTCCCTCACGCCGGACCAGATGCAGGAGTCGTACCGCATCAAGCTCAAGGACCCGGAGAAGTACCAGGTCATCGCGACCGCCTTCAACGGGCGTGACGGGGTGCAGTCCGTGCAGGACCAGAAGGGCATCCTGGACAACCTCTTCACCATGCTCAACCTGATGAACCGGGCCGCGCTCGGTGTGATGGCGCTCATGCTGATCGTCGCCCTGCTGCTGATCGTCAACACGGTGCGTGTCTCGGCGTTCAGCCGTCGGCGGGAGACCGGGATCATGCGGCTGGTGGGCGCGTCCGGCTTCTACATCCAGGCGCCGTTCATCATGGAGGCCGCCGTCGCCGGTGCGATCGGCGGTGGGCTCGCCTGTGTCTTCCTGGTCGTCGGCCGGTACTTCACCATCGACCACGGCATGGCCCTGTCCACCAAGCTCAACCTGATCAACTTCGTGGGCTGGGACGCCGTCCTGACCAAGCTGCCGCTGATCCTCGCCGCGAGTGTGCTGATGCCCGCGTTGGCCGCGTTCTTCGCGCTGCGCAAGTACCTGAAGGTGTGACGCATGCCAAGAGGGCCGTACGGTCAACCGGCCGTGCGGCCCTCTTGCGTTGTCCTAGACTCACCGGCATGTCAGGCCGTGACCTGTTCTGTCAGCCCCGCCGCATCCGCCGCGGGGCCGCCCTGACATTGGTGTTCGCGAGCGTCCTGGTGGCCGGCGCCGCCACCGGCGCGCTCCCCGACGCCGACCGGAGCGAGCGCAAGTCCTCGTCGGACGCGGCCCGTTCGGCGGCTCCCGCGGGCCACCACGAGGACGTGGCCGAGGCGGCCGCGCAGGCCATGGCCGACGGCAAGTCCCCCATGGAGGCCGCCGAGCGCGCCGTCAGCCGCAGCGGGGACCGCTGGGGTGCCGTGTACTCCCGGGGCGAGTACGAGGAGTTCGAGGAGGCCCTGGACGGCCAGTACACCGGCGTCGGGCTGTGGGCCCGGCGCGAGCAGGACGGCCGTATCGAAGTGACCAAGGTGAGCTCGGACTCGCCCGCGGCCGCCGCCGGGATCCGCCGCGGCGATCTGCTGCGCAGTGTCGACGGGGCCTCCGCCGACGGGCGGCCCGTCACCGAGGTCGTCTCCTTACTGCGCGGCGACGCCAAGGACGCGGCCGCCGGGACGACCGTACGACTGGGTCTTCAGCGCGGCACGCACGCGTGGAGCGAGACCCTGCGGCGGGCCCGGCTGTCCACGGACTCGGTCGGTGTGCGGGAGCTCGCCGGCTCGATCACCGTCATCAAGATCGACTCGTTCACCAAGGGCGTCGGGGACCAGGTGCGGGACGCCGTGCGGCAGGCTCCGGCCGACGGCGGGATCATCCTCGACCTGCGCGGGAACTCCGGCGGACTGGTCACCGAGGCGGTCGCCACGGCGTCCGTCTTCCTCGACGGCGGGCTGGTCGCGACCTACGACGTGGACGGGTCGCAGCAGGCGCTGCACGCCGTGGCCGGCGCCGCCACCGACAGGGCCTTGGTGGTCCTGGTGGACGGCGGGACGATGAGCGCCGCCGAGCTGCTGACCGGGGCGCTCCAGGACCGGGGGCGGGCCGTCGTCGTCGGGTCCCGGACCTTCGGCAAGGGGTCGGTGCAGATGCCGAGCCCGCTGCCGGACGGGGCCGTGGCCGAGCTGACCGTGGGGCATTACCGGACCCCGTCGGGGCGCGGGGTCGACGGCCGGGGGATCACACCGGATCTCGAGGCCGACGAGGGGGCCCTTCGCCAGGCCGAGACGGTGCTCGCCGGGTTGGGCGACTAGCGGCCGCTCTCCGCACCCCGTCGTTAAGGGCTGGCCCCGGACCCCCTTCCTGGTGCGAAAATGGCAGCACTATGAGCAAGGGAATGTACGTACCGAAGGAGTCCCAGCCCAAGCAGGGCGGGGCGGCCGCCAAGGCCAGGGACGGCGAGAAGGGCGGCAAGCGCAAGATCGTCGCCCAGAACAAGAAGGCCCGGCACGACTACGCGATCATCGACACCTACGAGGCCGGCCTGGTGCTCATGGGGACCGAGGTCAAGTCGCTGCGGGAGGGCCGCACCTCCCTGACCGACGGCTTCATCCAGATCGACCGGGGCGAGGCGTGGCTGCACAACGCCCACATCCCGGAGTATCACCAGGGCAGCTGGACCAACCACTCCGCGCGCCGCAAGCGGAAGCTGCTGCTGCACCGCGAGGAGATCGACAAGCTGGAGTCGAAGGCGCAGGAGACGGGTCACACCATCGTGCCCCTCGCCCTCTACTTCAAGGACGGCCGCGCAAAGGCCGAGATCGCGCTCGCGCGAGGAAAGAAGGAGTACGACAAGCGGCAGACGCTGCGCGAGAAGCAGGACCGGCGGGAGTCGGACCGGGCGATCGCGGCGGCGAAGCGGAGGCAGCGGGGCCAGTAGGGCGGCAGGTCGCCGGGAATACGGTGGCATCGGCGCGCGTTGGTCACGTACGATGGAGTCAACACCGGCCGCGGTCGGTGTGCTGATTGACAACACAACATGGGGATGATCGGTTTCGACAGCGGCTGTTGAAGCAGGGGAAGCGTGTCGAGGAAGCGGCAATGATCTCGTTAACCATATGTCGCAACCAATAATCGCCAATTCCAAGAGCGATTCCCGCGCCTTCGCCCTCGCTGCCTAATAAGCAGTGAGTGAAGGCCCTAACGGGTGTCAGCCCGGGGATGTTCCCGACCCGGACCCTGGCATAATCTAGGGGACTAAACCATCGAGCCCGGTCACGGGGTTCGATGGGAAATCAAACAGTGACTGGGCCCGTCGGCGACTTGTTCGCGTGATCGCCGGGGCCGAGAAAATCTCAGCGAACTGCACACGGAGAAGCCCTGATTCTGCACCGTTGGACGCGGGTTCGATTCCCGCCATCTCCACTCGTCCCTTCGGGGACAACCCCATGTTTTGCATACAGCGACGAAGGCCCCGCTGCTTCACGCCAGCGGGGCCTTCGTCATGTCCAGGGCTTCACACGCTGCTCACATTTTGCTCACATGTGACCTCGACGGCACTTGTCCTGCACGCGACAGATATGTCTATGGTGACCGTCGCGCCGCGCGGAGCAGACCACTCCGCCCCAGTGCGCCACGGGGAGGACACCACATGCCGAGAACTCGGCTCTTCACGCATGCCCGCAGACGGCCCGGGCTGCTCACACCACTGCTGACATCCGCGGTCGCCGCGGCGATGGTCGGCGCGATCGCCGTACAGCCGGACGTGCTCGGCCGGTACGCGGCCGACGACATGGCCACCGTGGCCGACTCCGGTGACAGCTACGACGGTTTCGACGCCAAGGCCGCCGAGCAACTCCGCCAGGACCAGTGCCTGCTGGGCGAGGCCTTGCGGATGGGCGGCCCCGCCATGTTCGGCGTCGCCCAGGACGGGCTGAACCAGACGCCGGACAAGCTGCACACCGCGGCCAACCGGTCGTACTGGGAGACCACTCCGCTGTCGACGGCGTTCAAGCAGGACAGGGATGCCGCGAACAAGGAGGGCTCCGCCCTCTACGACCACATCCGGGACTTCCAGATCTCCGGACTGCCCACGCCGTCCGGCTTCAAGTCGGTCGCCGACTTCGAGTGGCCGCCCGGCACGAGCGGCGACGACCGCCCCAACTTCTTCCAGCAGACCGGCATCTCCAAGTGGATCTGGGAGCAGTTCTGGAAGGACGAGGGCGACTTCTACCGCGACCTGACCCCGAAGGCCGACGACGCCGGCGTCAAGGCGGTCAAGGACCTGGGTGACCCGCTGTACGGCGGCGACCCCGACCCGCATGCGCCCAACTGGAATCAGGCGTACGAGGAGCACCAGGCCTACGACCACCTGGTGAACTGGTCGATGGAGCCGCCGTCCGCCGACAACGCCCGCCTCTTCCTGTCCTACGGCGGCTTCCCGCGCACCGCGCCCGAGCCCGGCACCGTCGAGTACCGCATCGCGGTGGAGGACCTGAAGTCCCGGTTCGCCTCCTGCGCCTGGCGGACTCCGGTCGACCCGAACAAGGCGCTCGGCAAGGAGGTCGCCGCCGCGTCCGCCGAGTGGCAGCAGGAGATCACCGCGCAGGCCGGCCCGCGCAACCAGATCCTGACCGCCAACTCCGGTGCCACCAAGGCCCTCGCCGCCGGTTCCAAGGCCATGGGCGAGCTGCTCGGGCTGTCCTGGCGCGCTGATCACCTGGTCCGCTGGCAGGACTACTGGTCGGCCGGCGGGCCCGGCTGGATCGGCACCAGTCCCTTCGTCGTGCACGCCCACGGGGCCTCCGACAAGTGCCTGGACGTGGCGGGCGGCAAGAAGGACAACGGCACGCCCGTGCAGATCTACACCTGCAACGGCAGCGCCGGGCAGAAGTGGCAGATCGACGGTGACCGCCTGGTCAACCCCAACTCGGGCAAGTGCCTGACCGTCAAGAGCGGGGCGAGCGCCAACGGTACGGCCGTGCAGATCTCCACGTGCGGCACCGGCGCCTCGCAGAAGTGGGAGTACGGCACCCACGGCACGACTCGGTTGTACAACCCGGGCACCGGCAACTGCCTCGACCTCGCCGACTACACCAACAGTCGTGACGGCCGCATGTGGGACTGCACCGGCAAGGCGCCGCAGCAGTTCGACATCGTCCCGTCCGGGCACCAGGGTGCCGACGACGACCTCGACTACCCGACCAAGGCGCAGTTCGACAAGGCGAAGCAGGGCGTCACGGCTGCCCAGACCGAGGCGAAGAAGCAGCTCGACCTGCTCAAGGCCCAGGCCACGACGGCGAAGACCGCCGCCACCACGTCGGACACCGCGCTGACCACGGCGTACGGCATCGCCGACAAGGCAGGGGCCCCGCGCGGTCGCGGCCTGCTCGTCGGGCAGCAGAAGGCGCAGGTCACCAAGGCATCGGCGGCCGCGCTGGACGCGCTCGCCAAGGCCGGTGACACCGCCTACGCGGCCACCCGTGCCGCCGCGGGCGACAGCGCCACCATCGCGTCCCGCGCGCTGACGCAGGCCGCCCAGTCGAAGGCCGCCTTCCGTACCGCGGCCGCGAACGAGGCCCGCGCCCAGGCGAAGGCCGCCGCCGACGCGGCCGCCGTACAGGCACAGACCGCGAAGGCCGCCCGCGACCTCGCGAAGGCCAAGCTCGTCGAGACGCAGAAGGCCGAGGCCGACGCGAAGGCGGCGGCCGCCGACGCGCACGCCAAGCGGCTCGCGGCGGAGGCCGAGGCGGCCACGGCGAAGGCGGAGAAGGAGACCGCCGCCGCCAAGCAGGCCGAGGCCGCGCAGCACAAGGAGAACGCGCAGGGCTACGCGAGGACCGCCGACGAGGCCAAGGGCCGGGCGGAGAACGCCGAGTCCACGGCCCGCGCCAAGCGGCAGGACGCCGAGGCCGCCCGGGACCGCGCGAAGGGCAAGCAGGACGACGCGTGGGACGCCGAGAGCCAGGCCAACGCGGCCCGGGCCAAGGCCGACGCCAAGGACGCCTACGCCGAGGCGCATGACTCGGAGTCCGACGCCACGGAGTCCCGCGCCGCCGCCGACCAGGCGGACAAGGCCGCCGACGACGCGGAGTCGGCCGCCCGTTCGGCC